>CAXHCC010000081.1:0-11261 GCA_964014945.1 uncultured bacterium
TATAAGAGACAGGCGTACCAACATGCCCAAAAGACGCGGTGCACGAAATCAAGGATCTGTGTATTTACATTTCAAATCAAAATGGTGGCAGGGCTTGTGTTAGAGATGTAATAGAACAAGTAATGCGTGTGCAAAACACCTGGTTTAATATTGACCATACCCAAAGCATTTAAACTGGCGATGTATTCATTTTTTAAATTAGTTCGGCTTCCCAACCTATTAATCATTGTGTTTACACAATTCATGGTTCATTGGGGTATAATCTATCCAATATTAAAAAGTCAAGGACTTGAACTTCAGTTAAGCAACCTACATTTTATATTATTAGTACTATCTACGGTACTTATTGCAGCTGCTGGTTATGCAATAAACGATTATTTTGATGTTAAGGTTGATAGGGTAAATAAGCCTGATCGTTTAGTTATTGACAAAGGAATTAAAAGGCGAGTGGCAATGGGCGCCCATACCGTAATGAATGTACTAGCAATTGTAATTGCTTTCTACGTTTCATACTCAATACATTTAGGCAACCTTGCACTAATTCATTTTATTTGTGCCGCTGGTCTTTGGTTTTATTCTACAACCTTTAAGCGTCAATTACTAATTGGCAACATTGTAATTGCTTTGTTTACTGCGCTAGTGCCTTTTGTTGTAGCCTTATACGATATGGTTCCGTGCTATAAAGAATACGCACATTTGTCTCCTAGCATTGCTTTTAAACCAATCTGGTTTTATGTTTTTGGCATTACATTCTTTGCATTCATAACAACCCTAATACGAGAAATTTTAAAAGACTTAGAGGACATTGAAGGTGATAAAGAATATGGATGCAACACGCTACCTATAGTAGTTGGTATTAGGAATGCAAAATTTATTGCGATTTTAATTTCGGTATTTGTTATGGCTGTTCTTGGCTCCTTTCAAAATGTTCAATGGAAAATTCAGGACTCCATGTCGTTTTATTACTTTTTATTTGCCATACAACTTCCCATGTCCGTTCTTATATATCAAATTGCTACAGCACATACGCAAAAACAATTTTCGAGAGCATCAACAACAATCAAGGCTGTTATGTTGTTAGGCGTTTCCTACATATTCGTCTTTGCTTATTCAATACTTAGTACTTTATAAATAATGATATTATTTGATCGTTTAAATAACAAACGAATTATTCTAGGCTCAAAATCACCTAGAAGGAAATACTTACTCGAAGAGCTGGGGATTCAATTTGAGGTAAGAACTAAAAATGTTAATGAGGACTTTTCAAACAATTTAAAAGCGCAGGAGATACCATTGTATTTATCGGAGAAAAAGTCTAAGGCTTTTGAAAACGAACTACAAGACAATGAAATTGTAATAACTGCTGATACCGTTGTTTGGATTAATGAAAAAGCGCTTAATAAACCAGAATCTAGAGAGAACGCTATTGAGATGCTAAATTTGCTTTCTGGAAAGCAGCATCAGGTATTTACCGGTGTATGCATACGATCTAAAAGCAATTCACTTTCGTTTTACGTAGAAACTAAGGTAAAATTTAAAACCCTAAGTTCTGAAGAAATTTCCTACTATGTAGACAAGTACCAACCTTTTGACAAGGCAGGATCTTATGGTGTTCAAGAATTTTTAGGTTATATAGCTATTGAAAGCATTGAAGGCTCTTACTATAACGTAATGGGCTTACCTATAAAAGAGCTATACGAAGCTTTAGAAAAGTTCGTATAGTTCTTAATTTTATTGATTTATATACATTACCTCTTTAACCGCTTTTACTACCTTGCCCACATTAGGCAGAGACGCTTCAATTAACGTTGGTGCGTAAGGCAATGGAACATCAGCAGCTGTAATTCTTATAATGGGTGCATCTAAATAGTCAAAAGCTTCCTTTTGAACTTTATACGTTATTTCAGTAGCAATACTTCCCAGTGGCCAAGCCTCCTCAACAATTATCAATCTACCTGTTTTCTTAACGGAATTGATTACTGCATCGTAATCAATTGGGCGAATAGTTCTTAAATCTATCACTTCTACACTTATTCCTTCCTTAGCAAGTTGTTCTGCTGCCGATAATGTTTCCTTAATAATTTTCCCAAATGACACTATGGTAACATCTTCTCCTTCTTTTTTAACTTCAGCTACACCAATTGGCAATAGGTATTCCCCTTCAGGCACTTCTCCCTTATCACCATACATCTGTTCGCTTTCCATAAAAATAACGGGGTCATCATCTCTAATTGCCGTTTTTAGCAAGCCCTTAGCATCATAAGGGGTTGATGGCACCACAACTTTTAGTCCAGGACAATTAGCATACCAACTATCAAATGCTTGAGAATGTTGAGAACTCAACATCCCTGCAGAACCTGTAGCTCCTCTAAAAACTATAGGAATATTAAACTGTCCTCCACTCATGCTATTCATTTTAGCGGCAGAATTAATAATTTGATCAATACCAACTAAAGAAAAATTAAACGTCATAAATTCTACAATTGGACGCAACGAATTCATTGCAGCGCCAACTGCAATTCCTGTAAAGCCCAGTTCCGCAATAGGTGTATCAATTACCCGCTTATCTCCAAACTCCTCAAGCATTCCTTTACTTACCTTATATGCTCCATTATATTCCGCTACCTCTTCACCCAATAAAAAAACACTTTCGTCTTTTCTCATTTCTTCACTCATTGCTTCTCTAAGAGCTTCTCTAAATTCTATTGTTCTCATAGTTAAAACTTAGGACATGGCATAACCATTTGATATTTCTTTTTCTTCTTACGTAGTACACAAAACTGATGCGACAACGAAATTTCGTGCGCACCACTGGTTAATGTTGTTAAGCGAGAAATGGTTATATCAAAGCTATACCCAACACTATACCTTTTTGTTTGAATACCAATGAGCAAGGCAAGCGCATCGTTGTTTGCATAACCATCTTGATATGATTTAAAAACAGGAATTCCTCTATACCACAAACCTGCAATTAACATTTGTTGTGCATAATACAAACCAATATCCAATTGGTCAAAATCTTTTTGCCCTCTATAGTTAAATGCTGGAGATATAGAACGCGTATAGCCGTCGTCAATTTCCTCAACATCCAACTCAAACTTAGTGCCCCCATGAACACTATACTTTAAAGGTAGCTCGGAATTACCATTTTCAAACAAAGCTTGATTAGGAGTTGTTAAATGTGAAAAAGACACACCTAACCAAAACATACTTGAATAAATTACAGAACCTGTATTTATATCAACAAAAGTCCTTGGTTTTGTTGGGTCTTCAATTGTTGCCACATTCCCCCCTCTAACTAATTGATCACCAAATAGAAAACTTTTAAAATCCACATTTCTATGCATCATTCCAACTTGCAAGCCAAACCTAACCATTAATTCGGGGGTTAATTTAATCATGTGTGAAACCGAAGGGTAAAATATTGTAGTACTCAAATTTGCACTTCCTGCAACATCTCTACCTATTATTCCTCCTATTCCTAAATTATGTATTTGCAAATCGTGATCCAGAGAAAATAGAAACGAGCGATACGTTTTTGTTATTTCAGGCCATTGATTTCGATAGGTCATGGAAGCTCTTGCACATACATTGGCACCGGTAAACGCTGGGTTAAGATAAATTGGCGATGCGTAGAACTGCGTAAAGTGCATATCTTGGCCTATAGCTCTGAATGAGCAAACGGAGCAAATAAAAATCAATATGTATATGCAGTTTCTCAATTTTTCTTAGATAGCGTGAATATTCTTTTATTCTTAGATAACAAAAAAACAGTATTGGTTGTAAAGGTTTCATAACCTTTCGCAATTATGGTAATTCGAAACTCCCTTTCAGGTTCTGTTATAAATAAGAATTTACCCGTTCGTTTACTAGATTTATAAATACCATACATTTTGTTGGTCTTCAAATCAACCACCTCCATTTTTACATTGGTAAGTACTTCATTTGTTGCCTGATCAAAAACATAAAGGTTATATACTGATAATGGAGGTTCTCCAGTATTAAATTTTACATTATAAATGTCATAACCTCCATAACCTCCACTCCTACTTGAAGATAAATATCCTGTATTACTACTTGGGTTTAACACAAAAAATATATCATCACCTACTGTGTTTACAGGATATCCAAGATTTTCAGGAGCCGTAAAATTTCCATATTCGTCAAATGTTGAAACAAAAACATCATAACCTCCCATGTTTCTATGACCTTGAGAGCTAAAGTATAGTTTGTTACCCAAATGGTGCATAAAGGGTGCATCTTCGTTATAGGGTGTATTTATCTTAGGCCCAAGATTAAACGGTTTACTCCAAGTACCATTTGGTAATTTTTTAGCTCTATATAAATCTTTTCCACCATATCCCCCAGGCCTATTACTTGAAAAAAAGATAACACTCCCATCTGCTGAATAGCATGCACTTGTTTCTGCATTTCCATTGGAATTAACATTTTCTCCTAATTTAACAGGTTTACTCCATGTACTATCAAAGTAAGATTCGTAGATATCTCCGCTTACAATATCTTCATTGGTTCGGTACAAAAACATCGATTCTCCATTTGCAGATAAACCTGTACATGCGTCATGCACACTAGTATTAATAAGTGTATCTAATACTTCTGGATTGGACCATATTCCGTTATTTGAATAGGAGATATAGACATCTTCAAAATAGTCTCCCATTAAATCCTTATCATTTCTTTCTTTATTAGGTCTTCTTGATGTAAAAAGCAAGAAGCTTTCATCAGCAGGTATAAGTGGTACATACTCGTCATATTTGGTGTTAATTGTTGGTCCAAAATTTTCTATTTGAACTGTTGATTTCGCAATGGTTTCAAATAGAATGGCAGTATTAGTTTTTTCAATTAGATCATCAATTTCCTCAATAGTATGTTCTCCTCTATCACCAATATTTTTATACCTTTTGTAGTGAAACCTTGCTTCATCAAATTTTCTACTCAAGTGATTTAATATTCCCAGATAGTAATCTACTTCTGGATATGATTCATGCGACACTTTGTCAAAATATTCTTGTGAAAACTTTCGATACTTCTTAATCACATAGCAACACACTCCCAAATTATAATTTACTCGCTCATCACTTTTATATAATTCATACACCATTCTATAATTATTGTACGCTGTTAAATAATCGCCATAATCAAATGCTTTATCCGCGGCATACAACACTTTTTTGTCACTTCTAACTGCAATTTGCGCAGATGTATTGATGCTTAATCCTAGAATAAGCACCAAACATGCAAATGGTTTAATGTTTAAACTGGTTAGTAGATTATTCATTAAGTGTAGTATAAATTAACATTAGTCTTCTAAGTGGCTGAACCCGTGATACAAAGATAGCAGTACTTTTAACGTAGCAAAGTGATATCGCCGGTTTTATCAATAACCTTTCCATTCTTTAATACCAGGTGGACTTTCCATACATAAACATCTTGTTGAACTAACCGATTTCTGTAATAACCATCCCAGCCTTGTTTAATATCAAACGTTTCAAATATTAACTCTCCCCATCTATTAAACACTTCAAATTTATACTCATCTACTGAAAAAGGTGTTAGTTCAGAAAACGGATAAAAAATATCATTGCTTAAATCAGAAGTATTATAATACCCGCCTGATGAACCTGAAGCGTTTGGTGTAAACCCTGTTGGAAAAACCAAATCAATATCAGTTATCACGGTCAACATAGCTGTATCTTTACAACCCTGAGCATTTGTACCCACCAGCATCACATCAAATATACCCACATCCTGATACATATGTTTTGGGCTAATTTCAGCAGAAGTTACACCATCACCAAAATCCCATAAAAACTGATTAGCGCCAATTGATTCATTCTTGGTAATCAGATCAGTATAATGTAATTTTAAAATATCTGAATTAATTGAAAAATTAACATCCGGAGTTGGGTAAGCTCTAATGATTATTGGTCCCGAAAAAGAGTTGTTGGTGCAGCCTTCTGTTGTAGTAACTGTTAAGTTAACAAACTTTGTTCCAGGAGTTGTAAATAAATAATTTGGATTTTGAAGTGTTGAAGAATCACCATTGCCAAAGTCCCACAACCAACTTGTTATAGGGTCATTAATATCACCTGTAACGGAGTTATCGGTAAATTGAACTGAACCAGGAACACAAACCATTGCAGAGTCTGGAAGAATTGACATTACTGGCTGAGGTCGAAGAAAAACAGTAACGGTATCTGTAAAATTGTTATTGCAAATAGCACTAGATACATTCACCGAGTATGTTGTAGGCGTATTCGGAGTTACCGTATAGGTTCCCGGACCTGATCCAATATTAGGAGACCATTGGTAAACTAACGGTCCTGTATAACCTATCGTGTTAACTCCTATAGTACTTCCCTGTCCCTGACAAATTAAGGAGTCAGCAAATAAACTCATACTAGATTGATTAAAGTCATAAACTTCCACAATTGTGGTGTCAATGGTGCTAGGACATCCATTTTGATCATAAGCACCAACCGTATAAATCGTAGAACTATCTGGAGAAACATTGTATACACCAGCATTATTAACACCACCTGGTTGCCAGGCATAACTATAATTACCAGCTCCACCGGTTGCTGTGGCATTAAGAGTAATGTTTTCGCTTACACAAATTGAGTCATCAGCACTAAGGGATAGTGAAACTGGCAACGGCTCAGTAATTACAAAAGTATTGGTTGTAGTACAGGAAAGGGTATCAGTTGTTGTAATGGTATAGGTACCTGCATTGAGTGATAGCGAACTTCCATTAAAAGGTGGAGTTGTGGACCATAAATAATTATATCCGATTGTACCTCCAGAAGTAAAAATACTAGCTGAACCAACTAAGTCAGAACATATTGGGTTGGTTGCCAAAACCGTTGAAGAACGCGCGGCTAAGGGTTCTGAAACAGTTATTGATAAATTAATTGAACATAAGTTAGTATCAGAAACTGTTACAGAATAAGTTCCTGCTAAAACATTACTCTGATTAGCTGCTCCTGGTATAGGTACAGCTGGTAGCCATGAATAGGTGTATCCTGGTGTACCTCCAGCAGGGATTACGTTAATTGAACCAGAAGCTTCGCCTTTACAATTAACTGGAGTAGTTATGTATGAGGCAGAAACTGATGTTGTAGGCTCATCAATTGCTACGACGGTAAATGTAGAACAACCCTTTAAATCTACTACATTAATGGTGTAGGTATTCGAAGACAATGCGTTAGCCGCTAATGCACTTCCTCCGTAGGGAATCCATGTTATGCTAAATGGTGCGGTACCCTGATTGATAGCAATAGTGGCAGCACCATCATTCCCTCCAAAACATGAAACTGGTGTGAATGATGTAACGGACGCAACCGGCACCGTGGAATTGTTAAGGTTATTTGATGCTAATGTTAAAATACACGATTGAGCATCAGTTACCACCAAGGTATGAGTGCCAGCAGAAACATTGTTAATCGTATTGGTAGTACTCGATCCTGAAGACCAAGCATAAGCATACGGAGCTGTCCCTCCTCCTACAGAAGCGATAATTGTTCCATTACTTAATCCACATGTAGGCTCAACCTCCGATAAACTCCCCGCTAAACTTGTTGGTTCAGACACATCCACAGCGGTAGTTGTTTGACAAGAGTTAGCATCTGTAATTGTTACTACATACGTTTGAGCTGATAAATTAGTAATGGTTTGAGTTGTACCTCCTCCTGGACTCCACGCATAGGAATACCCGGATGTTCCTCCAATAGGTGTTACAGAAGCAGTTCCATTTGAAAATCCATTACAAGATGTAAAACCATTGATTGCCGTACCTGTTAAAGCAGCAGCAGGTTGATTAATGTTTACGAGTTGTGTTGTTGAACAGTTTTCATTATCGGTAATATTAACGGTATAAGTACCTGCTGAGAGATCAGTTGCTGTTACTCCATTACCGCCATAAGGTAACCAGTTTATGGTATAAGGAAGATTACCGCCTGCAACAGTAATTGTTGCAGTGCCATCATTTCCTCCAAAACAACTCACATCATCACTAGATAATAAACCTGAGCTTAATGATAATGGTTCTCCCATGGTATATTGCGTTATCAAGGAGCACGAGTTTCCATCAACCGTTTGTACTGAATATGTTCCTGCAGCTAATGAGTTAATTGTGGTACCTGTAGAAAGACCTGGCAACCAAGTGTAAGAATAACCTCCAACACCACCATAACCAGCTACCGTTGCAGTGCCATCTCCTCCTCCAAAACAACTTACCTCATCCGTTGTTACGACAGCCAATAAAGCATTAGGTTCTATAATTGGTGCGCTTACAGCGGTATCAGCACATCCATTATCATCTGTTACAATTACGGTATAAGTACCAACGGCTAAACCAGAAGCAGTAACATCAGTACCTCCACCCGGTGACCAAGAATAGGTAAAAGGCAATGCACCACCAAATACAGAAGCGGTTGCCGATCCATCTGAGCCGCCATTGCAGCTTACATTAACAGTTGGAAAAACAGTCACCGAGGGGCTTGGCTCATCAGAAACCGTAACCGTTGAAGTTGTTGCACAAGAATTAGCATCTGTTACTGTAACACTATATGTTCCCGCTAAAAGCCCAGAAGCATTAATTGCTGTACCTCCACTTGGCAGCCAATTATAACTATACGGAAATGTACCCCCTGAAGGTGTTGCAAGCGCTTGTCCGTTTGCTTGACTACATGTTGAGTTTCCACTATTCACAGACATAACCAAATTGAGTGGCTCGCTAACAGAAACTGTATTAGAAGCAACACATAGCCTACTATCGGTAATAGTTACAGTATAATTACCTGCCGCAACATTACTAGCAACTGATCCAGCAATATTTCCTGGGTTCCAATTAAATGTGTATGGCCCCGTCCCTCCAGCTCCAATAGCAGTAACGGTTCCTGTAGAAGTTGAGAAACATAGGGCTGGAATACTAGATGCACTGACAGACAAGGCAGCAGTTGGTTGGGTGATTGTAAACGCAGTGACCCTCTCACACGAATTATTATCAGTTACCAAAACGGTATATGAACCTACCGCCAAACCATTAACACTATTAGTTGTGCTTGCACCTGACTGCCATGAATAAGAATAAGCGGGTGTCCCTCCTGCAACAGAAATAGAAGCGGTTGCATCACTTCCTCCAAAACAACTAACAGGTGTGGTAGAAACCAACGTAGATATATCATCTGGTTGGGTTAGCTCAACAGTATAATATGACTTACAACTGTTTGAAGCGGTAACAGTTACCGAATGAACTCCACTTGGCAAATTGTTAATTACAGAATCGCCGACAAACCCTCCTGACCAATCATAGGTAAAAGGTCCGGCACCTCCTGTATGAGAAAGGGTTATACTTCCATTAGAGCCTCCAAAACAAGAAATATCTGTTTTAGCGGCAAGCGCCATTTCAGCAGCGGTGCTATCGTTAACATTTCCAACTGCTGTTTCTGAACATCCTGCTACATCAGTTACAGTAACTGTATAAGAACCTGAAAATAGGGTTTTAACTGTATCCGTTGTTGCACCTGTGGACCATAAGTAGGTGTACGGAGCACCAGCCCCACCAGCGCCTGAAGCAAATGCTAAACCATTAGCAAAACTACATGTTGCATTAATAGCACCTGATGTAATCACAATTGGAGTTGCTTCGGATATCGTAACATCATCTGTAGCTGTACAGCCATTACTATCCCTAATGGTTACTGTGTAGTTTCCAGCAGTAAGGTTACTAATAGTTTGGGTTGTCGCATTCCCTGGCATCCAAACATATTGATAAGGTGCAACTCCGCCACCAGGATTAGCCGTTACCGCACCATCATCACCGCCGTTGCAAGTAACTTGGGTAGGTGTAAAACTTGCCACAGATAAAGAAGTTGGTTCGTTAATGGTAACTGTATTTTGCTGTTGGCAATTGTTATTATCGGTAATAGATAAGGTATAAGTACCTGCTGAAATATTGGTTAATGCGTTAGTTGTAGCATTACCAGGCTGCCAACTATAGGAATAATTAGGTGTACCTCCAGAAATGGTTGATGAAACCGCTCCATTTGATCCTCCATTACAACTTACGTTTACCTGACCTGCAAATCCAATACTAACAATTGTTGGTTCATCAACCGTTACCGAATTGTCGCTAACCGTACACCCCTCAGCATCCGTAACTGTCACTGAATAAGTGCCAGCTAATAGATTATTAATAGTAGCAGTTGTACCCCCGGTAGACCACAAATATGTATATGCAGGTGTTCCACCAGCAGGAATAGCAGAGGCCGTACCATCATTTAAACCGTTGCAGCTCGTAATGGTAGTACTACTACTCATTGATAATAATGTTGGTTCTGTTATCGTTACTACATTGTTTGCAGAGCAACCTTGCGCATCGGTCACGGTAGCTAAATAACTTCCTGCAGTGAGCCCACTCGCTGTGGCATCGGTTTGACCTCCAGGAAACCAAGAATACGTATAGGGCAATGTTCCTCCAGATGGATCAGCAGTCACACTTCCGTCACTTCCATTTAAGCAACTTACATTACTCTGGCCGGTAAATGCCACGGTAAGCGTTACCGGTTCTGAAATGGTTGTTGAAGAAGTTATATTACATCCCTTTGAGTCTGTAGTTATTACTGAGTATGTACCCGCAGCCAAACCATTAACTGTTGCTGTTGTTGCAGCAGCAGTTTGCCATAAATAGGAATATGGAGGGGTAGCACCAGCACCTGTTACTGTTGCTGTGCCATCATTTAAATAATCACACTGTTCATCTGTTTTAACGATACTCGCTGTCAATTGAGTAGGTTCGGATATTGCAACTGTATTGCTAGTAACACAACCGTTATCATCCGTTATTGTAGCTGTATAGGTTCCAGCAGACAACGAGCCAACAGTAGCTGTTGTTGCTCCGCCCGTACTCCACAAATACGTGTAAGGTGTTGTACCACCCGACGGATTAGTCGTAACACTTCCGTTATTGCCTCCAAAACAATCAACATTTGTTTGACTAATAAAAGCTGTAGTTAATGTAGTAGGCTCTGCAATTACAGGATAGTCCGTAGCGGAACAACCTAGAGCATCTGTTGCGGTTACTGTATAGGTGCCCGATGATAATGAATTAATGGTAGCAGCAGTTGAAGCGTCGTGCGCCCAAAAATATGTATATGGAGGTGTTCCATTTAAGCCATTTGCTGTAATAGAGCCATTATCAGCATAATCACAAGTTTCATTGGTTACTGCTGAAGAAACAG
>CAXHCC010000082.1:0-11243 GCA_964014945.1 uncultured bacterium
GTATTCAAATAGGGCATTTCTATTTTAGGATAAGTTACTTTGATGAATCTAATGGTTTAAAAAGGGAAAGTTGTATTAAGCCAACTAAAGTTTTACATCCTTACAATATATCACTACCTCATAAAGAAATTGACAACGAGAGCGAAAAATGGGAAGAAGTAGAAGATAATTTAAAACTAAACATCTTTAATATTGGAATTAGTTTAACAGACTACTAACTATGCCCAACAAAAACTATAAAAACATAAGGTTTCAGTGGTTTATAATTAACTTAGTGCACATAATATACAGCGCCAAATTTGCGATTTGGTTTTGGAAAAATATAAAACACAAATTTGGCTATGTGCATAATGGAAAGCAAGTGGTTTTCTATTCCTTACGTTTCATAGTTAAACGTCACCCCTCCCCCAACAACTCCACTAATTTATCTCGTAATTGCTCTTCTACGATGGGTTTAGAGAGGTAATGATTAATGCCGTTTTCAGCAAACTTATCGGCATTTTCCAACAGGCCATAGGCCGTCATGGCTACTATGGGTGTATTAAGCTTAAGTTCTTCTCGTATTTTTTGAGAAGCGGTATACCCATCCATTTCAGGCAAGTTAATATCCATTAAAATTAAATCGTATGGGTATTGCTGCAACCTTTCCAATGCAACTATTCCATTATCCGCGGTATCAACAATTATACTGCTGTTAATATCCGTAATGGTATCTATAGCTACCATACGGTTAAAGGCATTGTCCTCTACCAATAACAAACGCTTGTTGGCTAATGTGTTAGCAGGCGCTCCCCCAACAATTTCTTTTTTCTCGGCAACATCTTTTATGGCTTTAGGTAAGGTTAATTCAAAACTAAACAATGCTCCTTTTCCTTCTTCACTCTCCAATTTAATTTCACTGTTAAATAGCTTTAATAGTCGTTTTACAATACTTAGCCCTAAACCAGTTCCACCAAACACCCGCGTAATATCCGCATTGGCCTGTGCAAAGGCATCAAAAATGTCCTTCTGCTTGTTCCTAGGAATACCCACACCATCATCTTTAACCTGAACTAATAAGGTAATTTCCTTAGTGGTTTCATCCACAATAGCAACGGATAATAGCACATTACCTGCAGGTGTAAACTTAATAGCGTTGGATAACAAATTCATTACAATTTGATTGATGCGCGTAGAATCGCTAATAACCATTCCATGAAAGGAGTTAGGGAACTTAAATGTTACACATACACCCTTTTGCTGTGCTGTATAGGATAAGGAATCAACCACAGCTTTTAATTCCGATTTCAAGTTAAACGCTTGCTCTTCTAGTTCTACCTGACCTGATTTAATCCGAGAAAAATCGAGCAAATTGTTAATAAGACCCATTAAGTTTTTGGAGTTCAAACGTACAATCTCTACGTACTTACTGTGCTTGGCACTTAAATCTTGCGACTTCGCCAACAAATTCATAAGTCCAATAATAGAATTAAGCGGTGTTCGCAACTCATGGCTCATACTCGCCAAAAATTGCTCCTTTTGCTCGGCTTCCTTAAACTTAGTAATATCCCCATACACTCCATCAATGCGTTCTATAGCACCTTCTTCATTATACACCAAGTGCGCACGTGCGTACAACCATTTAATATTTAAACCTGGTGTAACTATTCGGTATAAATAACTACAAGCACCTTTAGCAAACAATGCTTTTTGCTGTATTTGTACATAAGCTATATCCTCTGGGTAGGTTCTTTCTTCCAATTTATCCTTGTTTATTAGCGCCTCTTGTACACTAACATCAAACATCTCCTTAACCGCCGAGTTTATGTATGTAAACTTGGATAAATTCGCGTTAGCTGACCAAACCACTTCACTCAGGGATTGTAGTAAGGCATCAAAATATTCTTTAGATACGGTGGTTGAGGATAATTCTTCTATAAATGTATTAATCCCCATCGAGATAACATCTATCTCATCTCTTGCTTCGGATATTGGAATTCGTTTTTCAAAATCGGCAATAGAATAATCAGTTACATGGTTTATAATGGTAGCAATTCTATCTTTATCATGTTGATGTTGCTTTTTAAGATAATTAAGCTCAACAAGTACGTCGTTTAAAGTATTACCCGTAGTTAATGGCTTGCGGTAATCATCGGCGTTCAATTCACGAGCAATTGCTAGTATCTTATCAACTGTTGTTTGGTCCATGCACAGTTAAATAGCTATTTCAAATCAGCGTTCTTCTCATTTTCCGCTTTCCTTTCATGCAGCCACTCTAACGCGTCTTCTTTGGTTGTAAACGCTTTAAAGGGAGTTGGCGGCGCCTTAATTTTTAAAAAAATATTTACGAAGTATTTTGTAATGTGTGAATCAGTTACCGCAGCAGTGGCATGCAAATACTCTTGTCCATGAATGCCCACGTAATCTCTAACTTCTTTAGGAAAATCTTTAAGGTTATGCAGGTCGTAACACCAGTATTGTTTATTTCCATTTGATACTTCATGACGCATATTAATAAATTCTTTTACTTTATCTAAGGTCATATTAACAGGCACGGTAAAACAACTATGCAATATTGAATTTTCCAACCATAATTTTGAAAAATCGTTCTCTATTTTGTGCATACTTAAGTTAAATGTAATTGTAGGTGAATATAGTCAATTGCATTTTAAAATAATTACACATTAGACAAGGATTCAATCTTTTCCAAATTAAACGTGTCATCTACCTTCATATAGGCAAAAGTAGCAATACCTTGTGCACCATATTTTTGTTTTTCAAAATCAGCAGAAAATCCAAGGTAATTAATACCTTTTCTTAAATCATTACCTCTTTTAACCATCTGAAAAACAGCCTGCTTATATAATTGATGTGAAGCCAAGTAATCATAATTTAAACCCATAATTAACGGTGAATAATGATTACTACCTACGTAGCACCAAATACAAGCAATTGGCTCATCTCCATCTTTTAGTTTTATATCTATAAATTCCCATTCATCATATTTAGAAAGTACAGAAGTGATTTTGGAGGGATAAGTAAAAAAGTTAAATGCAAAATTGTTATTTTTAACGTTAGTAAATAGGGTAAAATACTGTTCGCATTCTTTAGGGCTTAACTGAGTTTTATATGAAACCTTAAACTTATCTTGATGTCTTAACGCGTCTTTTTTTATGTTATCTCTTCTTTTTCTAGATTTAATCTGTTTCAAGAGATCATCCGTATTCTCCCAAAATTCATTCTTAAGAACATTTCTATTGGGCAATTTCATCATCGCGTACCCTTCTTTTTCAAGAATGGTATTCATTACATGCCCATCCTCAAAATCACCAATAAACACAGTTGTTGATTTCGTTTCAGTTTTAATCTTTTCGATATAGTCGAATAACAAACAAATAGCTTCCCTCCACTGCTCGTGATCCGTATCAATGAACAAAAAATCGCCTTCGGTAAACATAGAGCCCATAGTCAATGTTTTTGAACACAAATAGTAAGGATCCTGATTGCGTATTTTTTCAATTTTTTTTGATACATTTTCTAAAGCCAATACATCATCTTTTGCCCATGCACTAACAAAAAATGTTGTACAAATTAATTGTCCATTTTTATCCTTGATTAGTGGATAATGAAAGCTCCAATTATTTTCTTTTTCTTCGTTACCTGAAAATATTTCTTCTATGCACTGCATACCTCTATGGCTTGTATTCCCCCTATTAGCCAACGCTTTATCCCATTCATCAACCGAAATATCATTAATGGTTTCGTATGATTCCAATCTTAAATCGCTCGTTTTATTATCTACAACATGATCATTACTTGCATACGGAATATTGAACGTTCTAAATACACTTTCTACATCACTACCTTCTTCTTTAATGGCTAATGGCAAATGGTGTGCTAAAGCATCGGATAATAAATCAATATCAGATTTTGTGTTGTGCCGTGTCAATGTAAATCGTAAGCCCGATTTATCATTCGGAACTACAGGAAAAGTTGCCGTGTTAACATATAATCCTTCTTTTAAAATACGATCGATTAAATTGTGTGTTACTTTACTTGATCCGCAGCCAATAAAATATATTGGTGTTTGCGATGAAGAGGTATTAGTAAGGTTTTTATCGGATAACTTTTTGTTCATATAAATAATCAGCTCCCTTAACTCATTTTGGTAGGTATCAATTTCATCTGATAAATGAATTTTTGCAGAAGCAATCGCCGCACCCACATTTGCAGGACTCAAAGGATGTGTATAGGAAAGTATCCCTCCGTATACATCAACTTTTCGATGCATTTCTTCATCTCCAAACACTGCTACCCCTCCAACACAACCAAAACCCTTAGCTAATGTTGATACCAAGATAATTCGTTCGCTCACGCCCATTTCGTCAAATATTGTCCCTGAACCATTCTTTCCTTTCCAACCCACTCCATGGGCATCATCAAAATACAAGTGTAGTTTGGGGTATTTAATCATTAACTCTTTTAACCTTGTTAAATCGGGCAAGTCTCCATGCATAGAATATACCCCATCTGCCATGTACCATATTCTATTGTAATTATTGCTCTTTTCTATTAACAGATTTTCCAACATTTCGTAATTAGAATGACGAATCATTTCTACTTGCGTTCCTTTTAGTTTTGCAAACTGACAAGGATATTGGACGCTGTAATGAACTTGTTGATCTAACACAATTAAGTCATCTGGGTGAATAATTGCACCAATAACTGATTGATGTACGGTGGAGGTAGATGTGTAAACAATAACCTTATTGTTGCCAAAAACTTGAGAAACAAGCTCTTCTAATTCTTGAATATATGGTGGACGAACATATGCCCTTGATACTGAGAATTGTGTGCCATATTTGTTTAGCAACTCCTGAGCGTCTTCGAGCAATAATGGGTGTTTTTCAAGGCCTAAGTACCCACAAGTACCAAAGTTAACATACCTCTTACCTTTAATTATAATACTCTTACCATTAAAAATTTCCTCCTCGGAGTTAATATGCATTATACCCTTATCTTTAGCTCGTGTAAAAATATTGTCTACAACATCGTAAAAGTTACTGTGATTAATTTTTGCCATTCTTATTAAGATTAATTGTTACAATAAATGATCCTTCCCTTAGTATAATAAAGGGGATGTTATTCAGTAAGCATAATCAATTACTATTAAAGAAGCGTCTCTAATTCCTTAAAGCCTTCTCGGCACTTCGTATTAATCTTACTAATTAAATATTCCAAATCTTCACCGTTTGCATTGCCGCGAATAGCATCTTGTAGCTGCTTGGTGGTATCGCTTAAATTATCCATACCCATGTAGGCAAACTTAGGCTTTAAGCTATGTAGTACTTTTTCCAAGGATGGGTAATCTCCTTGCTTAAAACTAGCTTGCATTTTCGTAAGATCGTTAGGTGTTTCAGATAAAAACAATTGCACTACTCGTGTCAATCTCTCCTTATCCGATTTTGTAATAGAATGCAAAGCATCTATATCCACTATTTTATTGGAATTATTGTTGGTTTTTGTTGTAGAATTTCCTAGCGGTTTCTCTTTTTCCTTAAGTACCCTATTAATAGTATTGAATAATAATTCAGGATCAAATGGTTTGGAAATAAATGCATCTATCGTATCGCCCGCATTTAATTTATCCTCTTTGTTAATGGAATAAGCAGTAACCGCGATTATTGGAATTTTAGTAACGGGACCTTCCATTTTCTTCCTGATATGCCGAGCAGCTTCATAACCATTCATTACTGGCATTTGAATATCCATTAATATCAAATCATAAGCATCTTGCTCTAACTTATCGATAGCTAACTTTCCGTTTTCTGCGACATCAATAGTTATTGATGGGTTCCAGTCCCGTAAGGTATCCTTCATTACTAATTGATTAAATGCTTTATCTTCTACTAGAAGAACACTAAATCCAGCATTTGCCATTAAAGCCGCCATTTATAAATTAATTGCTTTTCTTATACTTCGCAACAATTCCAATCAATTCCGTCACATTTCTTGCCTTTAACTTTCTCATCAAATTGGTTCTATGCGTTGAGATGGTTTTATCTGAAACATCATATTTAGATCCAATAAACTTATTGCTCTTACCTGCCAAAACGTGTCCTAAAATTTGTTTCTCACGCTTAGTAAGTTTTGCCACCAATACTGGGTCAACTACAACTTTCGTTTTTCGCCTATCTTTACTTTTGTGAAGCACCAAATCCAAGGCAACTTTCACATCCACTTCCTTAAAAGGTTTTATAATAAAGCCAACAGGGTTCGACTTTTTAGCTTTAGCAATAGTAGCTTGATCATGATTACCAGTTATATAAATAAATGGCACCTTGCTAAATTTGTTAATCTCGTTCATTACATCAATCCCGTCCTTTACCCCTCCTAAAAATATATCCATCAATACCACATCAACCGAAGTAGTTTTAAGCACCTTTAATGCATTCTCTGCATCGTAAACTTTAATTACTTTGTAATTGCCAACATCACTTACAATTCCTGAAATAATTTCAGCTATAACCTTGTCATCTTCAACAAGTAATACATTATACTTTTTCATAAAACATTCATTTTTTTATAGGTGGTTATACAAGTATACAACCCATTAAACTAAATCGAGAATATTTCTTCTAAGAAAATTCCTAGTTTTGACAAAATTCACTAAAAAGCAACCTAAATAGCTGATTTTATGACACTTACTACATAGTTAATTCTTCTAATTCATGCATATTAACGAGTAATTTAATGCACTTATCGAATAATTGCGCTCCTTATCCTTCACATTATTACATTCAACAATCATAAGGTGGAACTATAACATTATTAAAACCTAACCTAACCATAATGAGAAGAAAGCTAGCTAGCCGGAAAGGAAAGAAAAGGAACCCACTCATTTTTATTGTAGAGGATGACAACCTGTACCAAGAAATGCTTAAAGTGCAATTAAAGAAACTTAAATCGGTTAACGTTAAAATGTTTAACAGTGCTGAAGCATGTTTGCGTAAACTATCTAAGAACCCTACGGTTGTACTGCTGGATTACCATTTAGGTAATGGAATGAACGGGGTTGAATTATTAAAAATTATAAAAGAACAAAAACCAAATACGGAGGTAATCATGTTATCTTCAGAAGAAAGTGATGAAGTATTATATACCTGCATGAAAAATGGTGCTTTTGACTACGTAAGAAAGTCAGAAGGTTCGTTAAACCGTGTTGGTTTCTTAATTAGTAAAATTATTCGCATAAATAGGCTACTAGAAGCACAAAAAGCAACAAAAAAAATGCGAATGATTGGCGCCCTATCCTTATTGGTCCTTGCAACAATCATTGCTGCAATAAGTTTGGAAATTCCAGCCTTCTTTAATTTTAGCATGAATTAGCCTTGCATAACGTTCGTCCTTATAATTAACACTTGCCCAATGTAAGCATCGTTATAAATTGAATATACATATAGATGGATGTACTATTATTTGTTAGTAAATTCGTCACATGATAAAATACAACCCCAAAGACTGGTTTGGATTAATATTTCGATTTCACCAAAGCGATACATTCAGAAAAATGTTTTGGGTACTCATTGCTGTGGGCATATATTCGGGAATTGTAGTGTATATCGAATTAAGGTTTCAGGATTACCTTAATTTTAAAAGTACAACACAGGTACATTCCTTATTAGGGTTTGTATTAGCCTTATTATTAGTATTTAGAACTAACTCTGCCTACGACAGATGGTGGGAAGGAAGAAAATTATGGGGTAGCCTGGTTAACAACACACGTAACTTTTCGTTAAAGCTAAATGCATTTTTACCCGATAATGCCAACAAAGCCTTTTGGCGAAACAATATTATAAATTACACTTTCGCAGTAAAAGAACATTTACGAAATGGCGTAAAAAAGGAAGAAATGCAAGATGCAAAGGATGGTTTATTCGCACATGAGCATATTCCCAATATTATTGCCTCTGACATGTACAAAGAACTGAACCGCCTTTACACATCAAAAACCATTACAGGTGATGAGTTATTTTTATTGGATAAAGAATTAAAAGCCTTTACGGATATTGTTGGTGCCTGTGAGCGCATTCGAAAAACACCTATACCCTTTTCATACAGCTTATTTTTAAAGAAATTTATTTTTTTGTATACCATGACAATGCCTTTTGGTATGGTGTACGATTTTAAATTTTGGACCATACCAATTGTTTGCTTAATACTATATGTATTGGGGAGTATTGAACTAATTGGAGAAGAAATTGAAGACCCTTTTGGACTGGAACCTAATGACCTACCAACGGATGCGTTAGCCAATACGATTAAAGCAAACGTATCGGAAATATTTTCACAATAAGCCCTCCTCTTTCGGTATTTACATTTAAAAACTAGGAACATAATTATTTTCCAAACAACCAATTGTTGTTTAAACAAATATTATATATATTTGCTGAAACAAATAACTAAAACTATTAGAAAATGAAACTAAAACAACTATCTATTTTGAGCGTAGCGGCTATGATGCTTGCTTCATGTGCCAGCGAACAAAAAGAAGAAAAAACTGAAGAGGTTGCAGAAGCAGCTGTTGAACAAGCTGCAACTACCTTTAATGCTAATACCGAAACAAGCAAAGTGTATTGGTTAGGCGATGTTATTGGCGCTTATCAACATGAGGGATTTGTAAATTTGAATAGCGGAACCTTAACGGTTGAAAATGGAGCAATTACAGCTGGTACATTTGAAGTTGATATGACCCATATCTATCCTACTGATACGGCTTCTTACAAGCCAGAAGATTCTGATGAAAAAGGTAAAATGTCAGACCTAGTAGGTCATTTATCAACTGGCGATTTCTTTAATACAGCTGAATTTCCAACCGCTACTTTTGAGATTACCACTGTAGAGGGATCAGTTATTAAAGGAAATTTAACCGTACGTGGTAAAACACACGAAGAAACACTAAACCTAGAATCATTTGAAGTGACTGACGGAAATATTACTGCTAAAGGCAAACTTGTTTTCGACCGTCAAAAATACGATGTTGCTTGGGTGCACTATATGAAAGACATGGTGTTATCTGACGACATTGCGCTAAACATTGAGTTATTTGCTAGTGAATAGGCAAATGTTGATTGTGTTGTTATAATTAATTAAAGTATAAAGAAGCCCCGTTAAGGGGCTTTTTTATTTACATTTAATCCTATACAAATTAAAGTTATGACTATTGATAAAAATGCACTTCGTTTCTTAAGCAAACTAAAAGACAACAATAATCGAAATTGGTTTAACCAAAATAAACCAACTTTTAAAGAACATGAAAATCAGGTTAAATTGTTTTTTGCATCCTTAGAAGCGGATTTAAACCAATCGGACGATATAGACAAACACAAAGTTTTCCGCATTTACCGCGATATTCGATTTTCAAAGGATAAAACACCCTTCAAGCATCATTTTTCGGGATACTTTTTACGTAGAAAACCGGCTTTACGAGGTAGTTACTTTTTAAAAATTGAACCTGGTGGTAATAGTATGGCTGGAGGTGGATTTTATGGTCCGAACAAGGATGACCTGTTACGCATAAGAGAAGAATTTGCTTATGACGATGAACCATTGCGTAAAATCCTAAATGCTAAGAAGTTTAAATCAACCTTTGGTACATTACAAGGTGAACGGTTAAAAACAGCACCTAGAGGATTTGACCCCTCCCACCCTGCGAATGATTTAATTAGCATGAAACAGTTTTATGCATTTAAACAATTTACAGATAAGGAAGTTGTATCTGCCAACTTTAGCAAACAAGTAATAGATACCTTTAAAACCTTGCGGCCCTATTTTGATTATATGAGTGAGGTATTAACTACCAACAGCAACGGTGAAAGTATTATTTAATACTTTGTTGGGTGTCATTCGAGCGTAAATGCAAGTCCATTTGAGGAAACGGAATTGTTATACCATTCTCAATAAACTTTTTGTTAATTACCTTTCGAATATCACTTTTCACCTTTTCTATTTTAAAAATATTGTTGCTATAAAACAGCAACTGAAAATCAAGTGAGGAGTTACCAAAGTTAGTAAACCTAACCTCCGTGTCTTGATGATTAAACACCTCTGGATGCTCATTGGCACTCTCTTCTAATGCTTTTATTACTAATTCTACATTACTTCCATAAGCAACGCCAACATCTATTTTAAAACGTGTTGTTATTTTACGGTGACTCCAATTTATAACTTTACCCGACGTAATTACGGAGTTGGGTAATATTACCATTATCTCATCTCTATTTAAGCCTTTAGTAGTGCGCAAGCCTATCATTTTTACCAAAATTACATCCCCATCTATTTCCAACACATCCCCTACTTTAATGGTACCCTCTGTTAATAAAACAATACCCGAAATAAAATCATTGAATAAGGATTGTAAACCTAAACCTATGCCAATAAACAATGCCGCTGAACCTAATAACAATGCAGTCACATTTATACCGGATACATGCAAAACTAAGGTTACAACACCTACCCATATCAAATAACGAACTATTTGGTATAAGGAGTATGCATTACCTGCCTCAATGCCTTTTAAACGGTTTTTAGAAAACACCGCTTTCTTAAAAAGCCACAGAAACAGCTTCGTAGCAATCAGAATTATACTGATGTTAACTAGGGTGGATACCTTAAAAATGTACTCACCTAAATGCAACAACTCGTATTGCAAAACATCATTAAAAAAATTCATAATTGATGGCTTTGATACCTATCAAATGTAGATATTAATTGGAATATTTACCAATTAAAAGTATTTGGCAAGCGAAAGCTGCACAAATCCATCGTTTCTTACATAGTATAAGAATAACTCCTGCAAATCAACGTCTTCAAACGCTGAAGCCTCAATACTAAATTTCCACGAATCACCTAAGCGTCTGTTAGCCTTAACAAAATAACGCATGGTAGTATATTCCATGTCAAATATAGCACCGCCCAATATATCTGTACTTTGTCTATCATTAAACGCAAACCTTAATCCGGTAAATACATCATTCGTTAACATGTTAAAGGACTCTTCTAAGCCTCTATCATCATAGTTGTATTCAGCAATTAACCCTAAATCAATTCCCTTATTTAGCAGGTTGCTAATAGTAAACTCTCCACCTGCTGTAAAGGCCTGAATAGTTTTTCTTTCACTAACGCGATAAATACCCTCAAACTTCCATAACATAGGGCCTGTAAACTGTCTCTTATACACATCTGACGCTGCCGACGATGTGCGT
>CAXHCC010000083.1:0-11153 GCA_964014945.1 uncultured bacterium
GATTATTCCGGGTCTCGTGGGCTCGGAGATGTGTATAAGAGACAGGATCTGATGGGAATAGAGAGTTTAAGTTTACAAATGTTGGAAAGGAGCCTTTAATTATTACTAATGCAAAAGGAAGTTGTGGATGTACTACTCCTGACTGGCCAAGAGATCCGATTATGCCAGGCGAGTCAGCAGTGATAAAAGTTCATTATGATACTAAACGCCCTGGTTCTTTCACAAAAACGGTTACGTTAACATCTAATGCGGTAACAACAATGAAGGTGTTAAAAATTAAAGGTTTTGTTAATGCTAAACCAGCTGAAGGAGAAACTCCAGCGGCACAATAAATTACATTGTTAAATATAAAAAGGCCCTTTTGATTTAATCAGAAGGGTCTTTTTGTGTCCAAAGCAATTTTAAATTATTGCATATGAATTTTATTGATAAACAAATTGAGCAATATGCCTTAACCCATTCTCATGCGGAAAGCGAGGTTTTAAAGAACCTTGCTCGTGAAACGCATTTAAAGGTGTTGGCACCAAGAATGTTGTCCGGTCATTTGCAGGGGAATATACTTGAAATGTATAGTTGCATGATAAAACCTAACAGTGTTTTGGAGGTAGGAACGTATACCGGCTATTCCGCAATTTGTTTAGCACAAGGTGTTTCTCCAGGAGGAATGTTACATACAATTGATATTAACGAAGAATTAGAGGAAATGGCGAGAGATGCATTTAAGAATGCGGGTGTGTCAGAGAGAATTACGCAACACTTTGGAAATGCGGTAGATATAATACCAACGATTGATTCGCGATTTGATTTGGTGTTCATCGATGCTGATAAAATTAATTACCAAACGTACTATGATTTGGTAATTGACAAAGTTAATATAGGAGGTTTTGTTATAGCAGACAATGTATTATGGTCAGGAAAGGTATTGACGAATCCTAAGGAGATGGATAATGATACAAAAGCCATTCATGAATTTAACGAAATGATAACTGAGGATAAAAGAGTAAAGAATACTTTACTGCCTGTAAGGGATGGTTTGATGATTGCGCAAAAAATTAATCCTTAGATTTAACAATCAAATAGCTGTATTTATTGTTTGGCGTAACTTGAGACGCATAAATCCCTTTTTTTCCTGAAAATAAATAGGCCACCGTGCAAGCTATAGCAATGTAGACTAAGCCATGTAGGCCAAATAACTCATATCCCATAATAGTGCAAGCAATTGGTGTTTTTGTTGCACCAGAAAAAACGGCAACAAAGCCCATTGCAGCTAACATATCCATAGGTAAAGGTATAAACCAAACAAGGGCATTCCCTAATGTCGCACCTATATAGAACAAGGGCGTTACTTCACCTCCTTTAAATCCCGCCCCTAAAGTAAACGATGTAAACAAGATTTTTATTAAAAAATCAAATGGTAATAATTCTGTTTGGAAGGACTGAACAATGGTTGGTATACCTAAACCTATATACTTAGTAGTGCCCATAATGTATACTGCAATAGCAATTATTATACCTGCTACTAAGGGGCGAATTGGACTGTACTGAAAAAGCTTTGAGAAAAGTTGGCTCCACCAGGAAGTGCTGTTTGTAAAGAGCATAGCGGTAATACCAAAAAGAATTCCGGCTACAACGCTCCAGGCCATAAAGTTTAAATGAAATGCTTCAATTGGATTTACAGTGTAAATAGTATGCGTTGCTCCCCATGCCAAACAAACATAATGTGCAATAATTGCTGAAATAAAACATGGTATAATAGCCTTATAAGCGATACTACCAAGTATCACCAATTCAACGGCAAATACTACCCCTGTTAAAGGAGTTCCAAATACCGAAGAAAACCCAGCACTAATGCCAACTAGGAGAATGATTTTACGTTCATCATTACTTAACTTAAAAGGGGTTGTTAATTGGTCTGCTATTGCTCCTCCCATTTGCACCGCAGTACCCTCTCTACCAGCTGATCCGCCAAATAAATGGGTTAAAATGGTAGCTGCAAACACCATTGGAGCCATGAGTATTTTTATGATTTTATTTGGATGATAATATTCTTCCAGGATAAGATTATTACCTTTTACTATCTCCTTACCAAAATAATGGTAACCCAAGCCAATTATTAAACCCGCAATTGGTAAACCCCAAATAATCTCTTTATTGGCTTCTCTAAAACTGGTGGCGTGTTCAAGTAAAATCAAAAACCATGCAGATGCACTACCAACTGTTATTCCAACTACAACAGACAAGCCTATCCACTTAAGTAGGTTGTTGGATTTGTTTGCGCCAGAAGTAAAGAGGTTCATTACACCGTTGAACTAAAAATTGTTGTGCTTGGCGCTTCTTTTGCCAATCGTACATCAAAACACATACATATATTTCGAATAAATGGACGTGCCTCTTTTTTGATTTTCAAATTATTTGGACCAAGTTCAATTAGATTGTCTTTCTCCAATTCTTTTAACTTAGTAATAGTCTCATCTAGTAAAGGAAATTTTTCTTCATCGTTTTCCCATGAAGTTTCAAATTTGCAAATACAGTTTAAGATATGTTTGCGAATAATTAAATCTTCTTCAGTTAATTCATGACCTCTAAATATGGGAAGTTTACCATCATTAACAAGTTTATAATATTCCTCTACCACCTTTACATTCTGTCCAAACATGGTCCATGTATCTCCAATAGAAGAAACTCCCAACCCAACCATTAGTTGAGTATATGTATGGGTATATCCCATAAAATTACGATGTAAATCCCCTCTCTCTGCTGCTCGATAAAGGCTGTCAGATTTTAATGAAAAGTGATCCATTCCAATTTCAACATAATCGTTTTTCGAAAACATTTCTTTCCCAATTTCATACAACTCTCGTTTTGCTTCATCCTTTGGTAAATCATCTTCCGTAAATTTGCGTTGCCCAGGTTTTATCCAAGGTACGTGGGCGTAGCTGTAAAATGCAATCCTATCCGGTTTTAAAATATTAACCTTGTTTATTGTATCAACAACGCTTTCTTTTGTTTGCATAGGTAAACCATAAATAAGGTCAAAATTTATGGATGAATAACCTAACTCTCTGGCGTGATCAACCACTTCTTGTACTTTTTCAAACGGTTGAATACGATTAACAATAGTTTGAACCTTAATGTCGAAGTCTTGAATACCCAAACTTAAACGCTTAAAGCCTAAGTTATAAAGCATTTTTAGGTGTTCGTATGTTGTGTTATTTGGGTGTGCTTCAAAACTAAACTCAGCATTCTTAGCAGGTTTGGCCTTAAGAAAAATACTGTCTATTATACGTTTTAAGTTGTTGGGGGAGAAAAAAGTGGGGGTGCCACCACCCAAATGAATTTCCTTAATTTTAGGCGTGTTTTTAAATATATCTAAATACAAATCCCATTCTTTTATTATGGCGTCTATATAGATGTCTTCAACTTGATGGTTTACCGTAATTCTTGTGTTACAACCGCAATACGTGCACAAGCTTTCGCAAAATGGTAAATGTATATATAGCGCAATACCATCATCATCATTACTGGCATCGAAACTGTTTTTTATATGCTTTTCCCAGAGGTTGTTTTCTGGGACACCTTTGTCCCAATATGGAACTGTTGGGTAGCTGGTGTACCGTGGTCCCGAAACATTGTATTTTCTTATAAGATTCATATTTAAATATTGTCGTCTGCGTACCATTCAGCATACGAGGTAGCCGTTTCTTGTAGTCTTAAATGGTGTAGTTTAACTTGCTCAGGAAGTTGAGGTAATATTTGTTCAGCAATATCAATGAGCATATTTTCACAGGTTGGTTGGTAATTTACAAGTACTAATTTGTCAAATAGTTTATTGTTTTCCGATAAGTTTTTATGTGGTGAATTAGCATTTAGGATGGTAGAATGATCCAACTTAGCAACGATTGGCTTTACAATAGTTTTTAAATCTGTAAAATCCATAATCATTCCGTGTTTTACATTCCTTGCATCTGAAATTGGATTTCCCTTAACCGTTACAGCTAGTTTATAAGAATGACCATGAACATTTTTACATGGTCCATCGTAACCAAACAAGGCGTGGGCCATTTCAAATGTAAATTCTTTGGTTATTCTAATGGTATTCATAATATTATTGCGGAACAAAGATATTCATTTATGTATTAGGAATACATCGCTTTTCTTAATGTAGTACCTTTGTGGGGTGAAAGAACAATTGCTTGATATTGAAACACAAGATGATATTAAACTGCTAGTAGACTCATTTTATAAACGCGTAAATGATGATGAGCTGTTAGGCCCTGTATTCAATAATGTGGCAAAGGTTAATTGGGAAAAACATTTGCCCAAAATGTATCAGTTCTGGGGTACCCAATTAATCGGAACAATGGATTACGTGGGTGCTCCGTTTCCACCACACGCTAAACTGCCCATTACAAAAAAACATTTCGATAGATGGTTGAGCTTGTTTATAATTAATGTTGATATGCATTTTTCCGGGGCCACTGCGAATGTGGCTAAACAAAAGGCGAAAAATATTGCCAAAGTTTTTCAACTAAAGCTAGCTGAAACATAGCGTAATAAATGCATGGAAATTGCTTAATAGTACTTAAACTATGCGTAAATTTGTAATAGAATAAATTGTGAATCTGTGGACGTATTAGATACTCAAGAGGGCTTTAAAGCATTGTTTAATTTTGCAACTGAAGGGATTATAGTTACTGATTCGAAGGCTGAAATTGTGAAAATTAATCCTAGTGCGGAATCACTTTTTGGATATGATACAGACGAGTTGTTGGGCCAAAAGATTGAGGTTTTAATCCCAAAGCGTTTTGAGAAGAGTCATGTAAAACACCGTAACAATTATCATAAGCAGCCTGTAGCTCGTGCTATGGGGAGGGCTCAGAATTTATTTGCAATTCGGAAAAGTGGAGAGGAGTTCCCTGTTGAAATAAGCTTAAGTCCTATTGAAACTATTGCTGGTAAATATGTAATTGCTTTTGTAGTTGATATTAGTTACCGTATTAAGCAAGAAAACGAACTGAAGAAAATTAACGCAGAGTTAGAAAAAACGGTAGAGGATAGAACGCTAATGTTAAGAGAGGCGATTGATGAATTAGAAAAAAACCGTCAAGAGATATATGAAGCTTTTGAAAAGGAAAAAGAGCTTAATGATTTAAAAAGCAGGTTTGTGTCAATGGCTTCTCACGAATTTAGAACACCCTTAAGTACAATTTTGTCTTCCGTTTCCTTGTTATCACGATATAATACGCCCGAAACAAAGGACAAAAAGGATAAACATGTAAAACGAATTAAATCAAACGTTACACATTTAACAGATATTCTTAATGACTTATTGTCTTTGAGTAAATTAGAGGAAGGCGCGTTGTTTTCTAGTCCAGAATGCGTAAATATTGTTGAATTTATGGATGAACTCATTCAGGATATGCAGGCATTGGCAAAATCTGATCAACAAATAATATATACACATGAAGGAGAGAGTAATGAATTTTATTTAGATGCCAAATTTTTAAAGCATATTGTAATAAATCTTATTTCAAATGCGATCAAGTTTTCTCCGGATAATGGCAGTATTAAAGTTTCTACAATTATTACCACTGATAATTTAACACTGGTGGTTCAGGATAACGGGATTGGTATTGGTAAGAAAGACCAAAAGCGATTATTTGATAGGTTTTTTAGAGGAGAAAATGTTGTGAATATTCCAGGAACCGGATTGGGTTTGAGTATTATAATGAAGTATTTAGAATTAATGAATGGCGATATTTCGTTTAAAAGTGAATTAAATAAAGGAACTACATTTACAATTAAATTACCGAATCAACACAAATAAAATGAAAACAATACTGCTAATTGAGGATAATGAAGCGATGCGTGAAAACACATCGGAAATTCTAGAATTAAATGGCTATAAGGTAATAACGGCTAGCAATGGAAAAGAAGGGGTTCAGTCAGCGCAATCTAACCATGTTGATTTAATTATTTGCGATATAATGATGCCTGTATTAGATGGTTATGGGGTGTTACACTTATTAGCTAAAGATGAAAAAACATCAAGTATTCCGTTTATATTTTTAACAGCTAAATCAGAACGTACTGATTTTAGAAAAGGAATGGAAATGGGAGCAGACGATTACCTTACAAAACCATTCGATGATATAGAATTAATAAATGCCATTGATAGTAGATTTAGAAAAAGTGATGTTCTTAGAAAAGAGTTTTCCAAAAATATTGAAGGGTTAAACGATTTTTTTAGTGAAATAAATAGTTTAGAGGAGTTGGTTGATGTTTCAACCGCTAGGTCAAACAGAACTTTTAAGAAAAAACAAACAATTTATTCAGAGGGAAGTTATCCTAATGGTTTGTTCTTTGTTATTAGTGGTAAAGTAAAAACTTTTAAAACTAATGAAGATGGAAAAGAGTTTATTACTGGCTTGTTAAATGAAGGTGATTTTTTTGGTTATAAAGCATTGTTAGAAGAAGATACTTATTCAGAATCCGCAGCTGCATTGGAAGAAACGGAGGTTTGTCTAGTGTCGAAGGAAGACTTTTTTACATTAATTTATAAGAACCATGAGGTTTCCAAGAAGTTTATAAAAATGTTAACGGATAGCGTAGTTGAAAATGAAGAAGCGCTATTGAAGTTGGCCTATAATTCTGTTCGTAAAAGGGTGGCAGAAGCTTTAATCTTACTCAAAAATCGATATCAAGAAGATGAATCTAAACCATTTAGTATGTCAGTTCTTCGTGAAGATTTAGCAAATATGGCAGGTACTTCACAAGAAACTACCATAAGAACGCTTGCAGATTTTAAAGATGAAAAGTTAATTAGAATAACACGGGGCTCAATTACAATAATTGACAGTGAAAAGTTGGCCAACCTAAAAAATTAAACGTGAGCTGAATCAACAACTCACGTTTAATATAATTCGAGCAGATTAAAATTCAACCACCTAATCTATGCTCTACTCGAAATGTTAAAATCAAAAGTATAGCTACTTTGCCATAAAGAATATGATCTCGATCAGTTTCCTTAACTGAGCCTCATCAGTAATATTAAGAAGCAAAGACTTGAATAATTATTCAAAAGCTTTAAGAGCGCCTTTTTCAGACTTCCATTCGTGTTATATTCACAAAAAAAATGACGATATTCGCCACACATGTCTGAGAAAAAAAAGAAAAAGAAACAGTTAATTAAGCGCTTGCAAAATAGATTTCGTTTAATTGTATTGAACGAGGATACATTTGAAGAGCGAATTTCTCTCAGTTTAACGCCGCTCAAGTTATTTGTTTCAATAGGTACAGCTATCATTTTAATGATACTTATTGTATCGTCAATTATTGCATTTACGCCGCTTCGAGAATATATTCCGGGTTATGCGGATGTTAGCTTAACCCGAAAGTTGCTTAGTGTAACACAAAAAAGTGATTCGTTGGAACAACAAATTATTGCAGGAACGATATATTTAGAAAACGTTAAACGTGTATTGAAAGGAGAATTGGTTGATGAAGTGACGGGTGATAGTATTGATTTAGGAAAAAGTTACGAAAGCCTTCCAATGGATGCTACAACAAATGAAACTGCGCTTAGAGAACACGTGGAGGAGGCGCAAGAAGCTTTTAGTGTTGAGGAGGAAGTTGGAACAAACAATGGTTCCATAAGCAAGTTTTTCTTTTTTGCGCCTATCAAAGGTGTTGTTTCTAATTCATTTAACGCAAAAGAAAGTCATTTTGGGGTAGACATCGTTGCCGCCAAAAATGAACCAGTTAAGGCAACCATGGACGGAACGGTGATACTGGCTACCTGGTCTTCAGAAACAGGTCACACAATAGCTATACAACATAGTAATCAAATTGTTTCTTTTTATAAGCATAACTCGGTATTATTAAAAAAGATTGGCGATGTTATAAAGGCAGGAGAGCCAATAGCAATTATTGGTAATTCGGGTGAATTAACAAGTGACCCACACTTACATTTTGAGCTTTGGTTTAATGGAACAGCAATTGACCCACAAGAGTATGTGTCTTTATAAATTACAATATGGAAAGGGATAAAAAACACCTTGCAATTTTAGGTTCCACAGGTTCTATAGGAACTCAAGCCTTAGAAGTTGTTAGAGATAACCCAAACAGGTTTATTGTAGAAGTGTTGGTGGCAAATAATAATGCGGACTTACTTATTAAGCAAGCGCTAGAGTTATTACCAAATGTTGTAGTAATTGCAAACGAAGCCAAATTGGGAGCGGTAAAGGATGCCTTAGAACATACAGATATAAAAGTATATGCTGGACATAAATCCATTACGGAGGTGGTTCAAATGGATGTGGTTGATATTGTGCTTGCCGCAATAGTGGGTTATGCGGGTCTTGCTTCTACCATATCGGCAATTAAAGCAGGTAAACAAATTGCATTGGCAAACAAAGAAACATTGGTTGTTGCGGGTCAATTAGTAACTCAATTAGCCAAAGAGAATGGCGTTAATTTATACCCTGTTGATTCGGAACATTCAGCAATTTTTCAGTGTTTGGTTGGCGAGTTTCACAATCCGATTGAGAAGATATATTTAACGGCTTCTGGCGGCCCGTTTAGAGGAATGAGTGTGGAGGAATTAGCTACAGTAACAAAAGCACAAGCATTAAAACATCCTAATTGGGAAATGGGTGCTAAAATAACCATTGATTCTGCTTCATTGATGAACAAAGGTTTGGAGGTGATAGAGGCCAAATGGTTGTTTGCCTTAAAGCCTGAGCAGATTGATGTAATTGTACATCCTGAAAGCATTGTACATTCCATTGTGCAATTTCTTGACGGCAGTATGAAAGCGCAGTTGGGACTACCTGATATGAAGTTACCAATACAATATGCTTTAGGCTACCCTGAAAGAATCGCATCACGATTTAAGCGTTTTGATTTTATGGAGTATGGGCAATTGAACTTTGAAAAAGCGGATACAAACGCATTTCGAAATTTAGGATTGGCGTATGAGGCAATGAATAAAGGCGGTAATTCACCTTGCGTGTTAAACGCTGCCAATGAAATTGCCGTAGATGCATTTTTAAAAGAAAAAGTAGACTTTTTGTCAATGAGTGATATAGTGGAACAATGTTTGCAGAAAGTTGATTATATAAAGCAGCCAACATACGATGATTATGTTGCCACCGATATAGAAACAAGAAATCTTGCTACATCAATAATTTTAAAATAGATTTATTAAATGGAAATATTAATTAAAGCACTTCAATTGATTCTTAGTTTGTCAATTTTAGTTGTGTTGCACGAGTTAGGGCATTTTATACCGGCAAAATTATTTAAAACAAAAGTTGAGAAGTTTTATTTGTTTTTCGATCCATGGTTTTCATTATTTAAAGTGAAGAAAGGTGAAACTGAGTACGGGATAGGCTGGTTGCCTTTAGGTGGTTATGTAAAGATAGCTGGTATGATTGATGAATCTATGGATAAAGATGCAATGAAAAAACCTGCTGAACCATGGGAGTTTCGTTCAAAACCAGCCTGGCAACGCTTAATAATTATGATAGGAGGGGTTACTGTAAATTTAATATTGGGTGTGTTAATTTATGCCATGGTATTATTTACCTGGGGCGAACAACATTTGGCACCTGAAAACGCAATTTACGGTATTAGTACAGATAGTATTGGAAGGAATATGGGCTTTCAGGATGGAGATATGATACTTTCCGTAGATAATAAGAAAGTGAAATCATTTGGAGCTGTAACGCACAATATTTTATTTGATAAGGCTAAAACAGTACAAGTCCAAAGGGCAGGAGAGAAGGTGGAATTGTATGTGAATGAAGAGACGATACACGATGTAATTGCCTTTAAGTCAAGTTTGATTAGTCCTCGAATTCCATTTTACGTGGATAGCTTAATTCCTGATTATCCTGCCATTGCCTCAGGTTTAAAAAAAGGAGATCAGTTTATTCGTATAAATGAGCAATCAGCTGCGTATTTTCAAGATGCTGTAAAGTTGATTAGGGCACATAAAAATGAGGAGATCACAATGGAAGTGTTGCGTGGCGGTGATACACTGCAATTTTCGGCTATCGTTTCAAATTTGGGAACGTTAGGTATAAAGAATAAAGGTCCTAATGATTTGTTTAAGATTGATAGCGTGGAATATGGTTTTTTTGCTTCTTTCCCTGCTAGTATAAACATGTCCGTAACTACTGTGGTGGATTATGTAAAACAAATGAAGCTAATTTTTACCGTTGAAGATGCATATCAGGAAATTGGAAGTTTTGCTACTATAGGAAACGCCTTTAGTTCAACTTGGAATTGGAGAACATTTTGGAATATGACGGGGCTTTTAAGTTTTGTTTTGGCTGTCATGAATATTTTACCTATTCCAGCTTTAGACGGAGGACATGTGATGTTCTTGTTGTACGAAATGATAGCCGGAAGGCCGCCTCAAGAAAAAGTGTTGGAATATGCACAGTATGTTGGTATGATATTATTGATTACTGTCATGCTATTCGCTATTAAGAATGATGTGGTTAGGTTTCTTTTGTGATAGTGATAAAATTGATTTAATATGAAATTACGTTTGCTTGTTATTATAGTTGTAGTATTTAGTTTTTATTCAAATCTACGAGCTCAAGAAGGAACGCGAACAGCCAATGATAGTGTTATTGGTAAAGTAATGATCATTCCTTTTGAGCCCATAATGTATATGAGCCACGTAGATAAGAAAGTGAACGAACAAACAGGTTGGAATTTTACAACTATTCGCTCATATTTTAGGCGGCACTTGGATATGCAATTGAAGTTGAGCTTGATGCAATACACCAAGGCAATATCATTTTATATAGATTCAGCTAGGATGGCGTACGATTTGGATTATATATACAAATCAAGAACGTTAAAATATGAACCACTGGTAAATGCAGAGGCTACCCAAAAAGGAAATAAGGTAAAGAAAGAGGAAGCTATAACTGATGGTCAGTTAACTGTGGCGATGAATGATGAACCACGATTTATGAACGTAAATATCACCAATACTTCATTGCTATCCGATTTTCACAGAAAGTATAGGGTTGATTATTTTATATTTATAAATGAGTTGGATATTGTAACGGATATGGCATCGTACGACTTTGCAACAGATACGTATAAAAGAAAAGTCCTAATTCATTATACCA
>CAXHCC010000084.1:0-11064 GCA_964014945.1 uncultured bacterium
GATTAGTCCGGGTCTCGTGGGCTCGGAGATGTGTATAAGAGACAGTAATTGATGAATGCGAATATGCTAGGTATGCTCCTTCTGGTGTTAGGGATGATTTAAAAACGGTGTTTAAAGAAACAACAGAAATTATTACACAAATTGAAAATGAGTTGGCGTAAACATATAAAAGCACTGTTACTATTATTTGTAACACTTTTTCAAATGAGTGATTTGATTGCGAAGGACTTAAACCAGCTTTACGATAGCGCAAATCATTACTATGCCAATAAACAGTACGAGTTGGCCATTACAAAGTATTCCCAAATAATTAGTGCAGGAAGCTATAGCAGTGAGGTGTACTATAACTTGGGAAATGCCTATTACAAGACAAATTCAATAGGCCGGTCAATACTTAATTATGAAAAAGCTTTAAGGTTATCTCCAAGTGATGAGGATATCCTAAACAATTTAAAACTAGCGAACAAAAGGGTTGAGGATAGGATGATGGCAGAGGGTGGAGGCTTGTTTAAAAAGTGGACCAATGGTATTGGAAGTAGTAATTTATGGGCTTGGTTTAGTATTATCCTAAGTTTTGTTGCCTGTTTTTTATTGGTGTTTTATTTTGTTGTGAACAGATTGATTACTAAAAAAGTATTCTTTTACAGCGCAATTGTTTCTTTGCTTTTTGCTTTGTTTTCATTTTTGATAGCAAAAAGTAAATATGACCTTTATCTAAATACGCATGAAGGTATTGTGATGGTGGGTTCTGTAACGGCAAGAAGCTCACCAAACAAAAAAGGAACAAGTTTATTTATACTGCATGAAGGAACAAAAGTTAATATACAAGATAGCAACGAAGCTTGGGTAAAACTTGAATTGCCGGATGGAACTGTGGGGTGGGTTGAAGCAGATAAAATTGAAAAAATTTAAGTTTGATTTTGTGCAACGAATAGCATTACTTTCTGATACGCATAATTATTTAGACCCAAAGCTGAATAAATATTTAGACGAGTGCGATCAAATATGGCATGCAGGTGACATTGGTACAATTGCTATCACAGATTCTTTAAATAAAATTAAACCTGTTACTGCCGTATATGGTAACATAGATGGGGCAGATGTACGGAAGGTACACCCAAAGGAGCAACTGTTTGACTGTGAAGGTGTAAAGGTTTTTATGACCCATATTGGAGGCTACCCCAAAAAGTATAAAACAGAAATTTTGGATAAAATAAAAACACATAAGCCTGACTTGGTTGTTTGTGGCCATTCACATATCTTAAAGGTTATTTATGATCATGATTTAAACCATTTACATATCAACCCAGGGGCTGCCGGAGTGCATGGTTTTCATAAAGTAAAAACCTTGGTACGATTTAGCTTAACGGAAGGTCAAATTAAGGACTTGGAGGTAATTGAGTTAGGTAAAAAGGTATAACAAGCAAATAATTAATTTGTTTCTTAAAAAAAAGTTGTATCATTGTGTAGCATTTCTGCTGGTTATATATTCTCTATAACGAATATCTATTAAATACATAGCTCAATTATATTATAATCCACACCTATTTATTTAGTCATATACTGACTACTTGTTGCACACTAAACTCATATTGCAACGATTAACTAAATCTTAACTATTACATGTACGACATTATCGAATTAAACGACAAACTTGTTGGTGACTTAAAAGAAATTGCAAAGGGCTTGAACATCCCGAAGTATGATGCATTAAAAAAAGAAGATCTTGTTTATAAGATATTGGATGCACAAGCTGTTAATCCTGACGCTGCTGATGCAACAAAGAAAAAAGAGACAGCCGAACCCAAGAAAATGCGACCACGCAAACCGCGAGTTGAGGCTAAGCCGGATGTGGAAGAAGAGAAAGCTCCTGTAGCGGAAACAAAGGTTGAAGAGGCGGTTAGTAAAGAAACCAAGGTAGAAGTTGAAGCTAAAGAAGAAGCCGATAAACCTAAGGTAGACCGATCAAAACCAACGGAAAGAAGAGAGGGTGATAGAGATAGGGGAAGAAATAATAATAGAAATGCACATCAGAACCAAAGACAGCAAGATCAATACAATTTTGATGGTATTGTAGTTTGCCAGGGTGTGTTAGAAACAATGCCTGACGGATATGGTTTTTTACGTTCATCAGACTATAACTACCTAAACTCGCCTGATGATGTGTACGTATCTCAGTCGCAAATTAAGTTGTTTGGCTTAAAAACAGGTGACACTGTGAAGGGTGGCATTCGACCACCTAAAGAGGGTGAAAAATATTTCCCGCTGATTAAAGTGGAGCAAATTAATGGTAGAGAACCTTCTTTTGTTAGAGATAGAGTTCCATTTGATTATTTAACACCTTTATTCCCTTATGAGAAGTTTAATTTAACAGGTCATAAAAAACAAAACCTTTCTTCTAGAATTGTTGATTTAATTACACCAATTGGAAAAGGGCAAAGAGCATTGATTGTGGCCCAGCCAAAAACAGGTAAAACGGTTTTGTTAAAGGATATGGCAAATGCCATAGCTGCGAATCATCCAGAAACGTATTTGATGATTTTACTAATTGATGAGCGACCAGAGGAGGTGACGGATATGGCAAGGAGTGTAAATGCAGAAGTAATTGCTTCCACATTTGACGAACCTGCTGATAGACACGTAAAAATTGCAAATATAGTGTTGGAGAAAGCAAAACGTTTGGTAGAATGTGGGCATGATGTATGTATTTTGTTAGATTCTATTACCCGTTTAGCAAGGGCATATAACACTGTTCAACCTGCATCGGGTAAAGTATTAAGTGGTGGTGTTGATGCCAATGCATTGCACAAACCAAAAAGATTTTTTGGTGCGGCACGTAAAATTGAAGGAGGAGGGTCTCTTACCATAATAGCAACTGCTTTAACAGATACTGGTTCAAAAATGGATGAAGTAATTTTTGAAGAATTTAAAGGTACGGGCAACTCGGAAATTCAGTTGGATAGAAAAATTGCCAATAAACGAATTTACCCTGCCATTGATATTGTTGCCTCTAGTACTAGAAGAGATGACTTGTTGGTGGACAAGGAAACGCAACAGCGTGTTTGGATACTTAGAAAGCACTTGTCTGATATGACTCCGGTTGAAGCGATGGAGTTTATGAAGGATAAAATTAGGAACACACAAACCAATGAAGAGTTCTTAATTTCTATGAACGGTTAACTCCAATCCATTGAAACTAAATAATACAGTTACTCTTGGACTTGTTGCTGGCATATTGCACAGCGTAATCTGGTATTTTACTGCTGTTAATATTGGTGTATATACAGAAGAAGCTTATTTATACCGCCTCATGCTTATGGCGGGCTTGGTGTTTGTAGGTGTACCTATTGTAATTTATCTTGAGCGGAATAATAATGGTAATAGTTTAGAGTTTAAAGCAGGTTTAAAAACGGGGCTTTTGTATGCAGTTGTATTTGCAAGTGTTATGGCATTTTTTAATTATGTATATCACCAAATTCTAAGTCCTGATACTGTAGATTATTTTGTTAGTGAAATAAAGAAAAAGGCTATTAGTGATGGAAGAAGTGAAGAAGAAATACAGAAAATGGTAGATTGGCAAAGATCCAATTTTGCTTCCTATCGTGTTTTCCCACCGGTGATATTTAGTAGTTTAATAGCTTCCTTGTTATTTGCTGGAATACTTCAAAAAAAGCCTACGAAGAGCGTATAGGATATACGCATTACCCTATTTGCCATTATTATGTAATTTTGGTGAGTAAATGAAAAAAATACTTCACCTATTATACCAACCATACAAGTGGTTAATATATGCACCGCTGGTGATTGTAAGCGTATTGGTTTTTGCGTTAATAATTGTAATCGTGGCATTTGTTATTAACGGTAGTGTGGCAAGTAAGTTTGCAGCCATTTGGGCGCGCTTTAATGCCTTTATTATCCCTATGATGGTGAAGGTAAGTGGGAAGGAAAACATTAAAAAGAATGCTTCTTATGTAATTGTAGCTAATCACCAAAGTCATTATGATATATTGGTATTATATGGTTGGATTGGTATTGATGTTAAGTGGGTAATGAAGAAGGAATTAAGAAAAGTGCCAGCCTTGGGTTTAGCATGTGAAAAAATGGGGCATGTGTTTTTGGATAGGGCCAATAAGGATGTAGCTATACAAAGCCTAAATGATGCCAAAAAGAAGTTGGTAAATGGCACCTCAGTAATTATTTTTCCTGAAGGCACCCGTAGTGAAACGGAGAAAGTGGAGAAGTTTAAAGCAGGAGCTTTTCGTTTGGCCTTGGATTTGGGTTTACCCATACTTCCTGTAACCATTTCAGGTACAAGGGATATAATGCCTGCCGGAACAACGGATCTTTTGCCTGGGAAAGCATATATGAAAATTCATGCACCAGTTGAGGTGAATGAATATAACTTGGATACGTTACCTAATTTAATGGAGAATGTACGAGGTATTATTGCCAGATAGATATATATTGGATAATCTTGTTAGAGATTGTGCGTAGGTGTGATTAATGGAATAAAAAAAGCGAGTGATGCATTTGCATCACTCGCTTTTTTTTAGAACTAACTATTATAATTAGTCGCCAATCACAAATTTCTTAGTGATTAAATTTTCACCATCAGATAAACTGAAGAAGTATGTTCCTGGCTCAGTTTCACCAGCTTCAAACGTGTACGTGTTTGTACCAGAAGCAGATTGAATAACTGATCTTGTAACAATTTGACCTAAAACATCAATTACAGTAAACGTTACATTACCTCCGTTTGGAGAGTTAAATGTAATTGTAGTTGTTTCTGTAAAAGGGTTCGGACTGTTTTGTGTAACAGAGAAAATATCTTCGTCTAAGTAATCTTCAATACCCACAACTGGAGTACCAACAGTAAGAGTTATTGAATCTAATGGTAAAGAACCTAAAAGCGATAAACTACTAGCTGCAGGATTACCTATTGCGGTTGCAAGTCCACTCGAGTAGCCATAACTTGTAACATTGATGTATCCTTTAATTTCTTTGTCAGTAACACTAGGCGTACCAGATACAGTAAAGCACATCGTGCTGTTGCCATACGCCATACAACTTGGATGACCACAAGATAAGGTTAAACCTGTTACTCCAGCGAAAGTCACATCATTAACTTTAGCGCTATCCAATCGTTCGATTGGAGCAGGTGCAGGAAGTAATGCACTTTCCAGCAATGCTGGAGAAGGAAGTGATGTGGTAAATACTTGGCTATACGTACCACCGTTTGCAATTGCAGCTGTTGGGCTTGCAGGTGATAATTTAGGTGCAGTGTTCGGTGTAACCGATACTGCTGTATCAGGCACACATGATAGGAAACGTAAGGCATCCACTTTTAATACTGTACCAGCAGTTGTTTGAGTTCCTGACGATACAATGGTAATTCTTGCACTATCCGCAGAGGTTTTTCCTGGTAGCATGTCAAAAGGGATATTTACATACTTCCAACCGCTAGATGTATCTGTTATTGTATATTGCTTTCCTCCTACTAAACCGGCTGCATCTAATAACTCAATACCGACTGTAGCAGAATCACCAGCAGCAGATTTATACTCGTAAGCCAATTGTAAAGCTTTTGGAGTTTCGCTAATAGCAAATGCTCCTATTGGAAGGCGAGGAGTACTAACTACGGATCCCGTTACGGTTGCTACAGCTGAACCCGGAGAACTTGCAGATGAAGAAACAAGTACTACGGGAGAGGTAGTTGAAGTTAATACAATACATGAGTCATATCCTCCACTAACATAAGAGGTGTCACGAGTTGGATTCATTGCGATAGGAGTACCGTTGAAATCAATGGTAAGAATACCCCAAGTTTCCGCTATGCCAGTTGTTGCATAGGTAGTTTGTTCAAAATTCCCATTAGGTATGTCCTGCGCAAAACTGCTTGCAGCACCCATAACCAATGCAGAGATAAAAAGTAATGTTTTTTTCATTCGTTCTAAGTTTAAGTGATTAATAATATTTGTTAATGTTTGTTTAATATAAAAGCGACCCAAATATAGTAAATTTAGTGGTTAGTTTAACATTTATTTAGTACAATAATAGCCGCTTATTTATCCACAATACGAATGTGAATCTTTATTGGTTGGGTAGGGTATAAATTATTTTCAAAAAAGGTTAAGAAGTGAGTACGCTTCTACGCAAAAGATTGCAGTTCGTATAGTTTGTGGTAACTGCCGTTTAACGCGAGTAATTCGCTATGGGCACCTCGTTCAATTATTTCTCCTTTTTGCAAAACAATAATTTCGTCAGCATGCTGTATAGTAGATAATCTATGGGCAATTATGATGGATGTACGGTTTTTCATCAAATTGTTCAGTGCATCTTGCACCAAACGTTCACTTTCTGTATCTAAAGCAGAAGTAGCCTCGTCTAACAGTAAAATTGGCGGGTTTTTCAGGATGGCTCTGGCAATACTTAAGCGCTGTCGTTGCCCGCCTGATAACTGCTCTCCTCTATCACCAATTACAGTATCATAACCATTTTTTGTTTCCATTATAAAATCATGGGCATTGGCAATTTTAGCAGCCTCAATTACCTTTTCTTTATCAATTTTGTCTACTCCAAAGGCTATATTGTTAATTATAGTATCGTTAAACAATATAGATTCCTGTGTAACAATCCCCATTAGTTCTCTTAAGTCGTAAAGACTTGCATCTTTGATGTTTACGTTATCAATTGTGATTTCACCCTCAGATGGATCATAAAACCTAGGCAGCATATTGGCCATAGTGGTTTTTCCTGACCCCGATTGACCAACCAATGCTATAGACTTTCCTTTTTCAATGCTGAGGTTAATGTCTTTTAATACATATCCTTCTTCATTTTCTCGGTAGGCAAAACTTACATTTTTATATTCAATGCTATTTTCAAATGAGTTTAATTCTTTAGGATTAATGGGGTCCGTAATATCTATTTCAGCATGCAATATTTTGTTAATACGATCAGTAGATGCTAATCCTTTTTGAATATTGTAATAAGCAGTTGTAAAAGCCTTGGAAGGTGAAATGAGTTGAGAAAACATTAGTAAATAAGTAATAAATACCGCTCCATTCATTGATTGCTCTTCTCCTAATACCATTTTACCACCTACAAACAAAATTGTGGTAAATACCGAAACTCCTAAGAACTCACTTAAAGGAGAGGAGAGGTCTACTTTTCTATAAGCGGTAATCATCAATTTCGTGTAAACATGATTGATATCTTCAAAAATACTTTTGAGTTTTTTCTCCGCGTTAAATGCTTTGATTATTCTCAAACCACCAAGGGTCTCGTCCATTATTGAAATAATCTCACCTGTTTTTTCTTTTTCCTCACTTGTAGTTTTACGAAGAGATTTTCCAATTTTTCCAATAATTACACCGGCTATTGGTAAAAGTAGAAATGCTATTAAGGTTAACTTCCAGCTCATTATTATAAGTGCTGATAATGATATAAGAATAGTTATAGGTTCTCTAAACAACATTTCCAATGAGTTGAGCACACTCCACTCAATTTCTCTAACATCAGTAGTCATTCGTGACATGATATCTCCTTTTTTTTCGTTTGAAAAGTAGCTCAGAGGAAGAGATAATACTTTGTTAAACATGCTATTTCTAAGGCCCATTACTACACCGTTTCTAATTGGTGAAATAAAATACATGCCAGAATAGCGAAACAAATTTTTAAAGAAAATGGTAATAATAATAAACACGCAAATTAAGGATAGTGTGTGTATTTGTCCATTATCTCTAATGTCTAAAGCAAGTGTGTAATTGATCATTCCAAAAACATAGGAAGATGAAAAGTCAAACTTTGGCGCACCTTGTGCAATTATTTCTTTCCACTTATCGGAGTCTTCAGAAAACAATACCTGCAAAAATGGAAAAACAAGGGCGATTGAGAAAATTGAGAATATTGCATACATTAAATTGGATAGTAAATTAAGAACGCCATACTTCCAATATCCGTTAAGATATTTTAATATTTCCATTATACTTTTCATGCCGCAAATATAAGCTTTGTAGCGGTTAATTGTTATTTTTGCTTTAAATAAAGCCTGTATGGACTCAACACGTCAGCTAAAAGTTGCAAGATTAATTCAGAAAGAGTTAGGAGAAATTTTTCAACGGGAAACTAAACTGCTTTTCGGAAAAGCATTAATTACGGTTACCAAAGTTAGAATAAGTCCTGATTTGGGTGTTGCACGAGTTTATGTAAGTCTTTTTAATGTAGAGGATACTGATGAATTATTAAAGTCTATTCAAGAAAACACCAAAGAAATAAGGTTAAAGTTGTCAGCGAGAGTAAAAAAGCAGTTACGTATTATTCCGAATTTGGTATTCTTTAAAGATGATTCATTGGATTATGCTATGAATATTGAAAACTTGCTTAACAAGTAAAGCTCACACATCTTGAATTTCCCTTTTTTTATAGCAAAGCGTTATTTGATTTCCAAAAAATCGCATAATGCAATAAATATTATTTCAATTATTTCGGTTGTTGGTATTTGTATCGCCACTGCAGCATTGGTTATCGTATTGTCTGCATTTAACGGCATATCAGAATTGGTTACTTCTTTATATAATTCATTTGATCCAGAGATAGAAATCACCGTTGCTTCTGGTAAAACATTTAATCCAGATTCGGAGGAAATGATCAATGTTAAGAAAATGCCCGAAGTGGCTCATTTTGTGGAAGTTGTAGAGGGTAATGCATTGCTAAAGTACGAAGACCAGCAAAGTGTTGCTACCATAAAAGGGGTTGATTCCTCATTTAATAGAATGAACCGCTTTGACTCTCTTATGGTTGATGGTCGCTTTGATATTAGCAAGAACAATATTGTATTGGGAGGGGGACTAGACTATATACTGAATCTAAACACAGGGGGGGTATATAGTATGCTATCCGTTTATGCTCCACAAAGAGGTGCGGTTAGTAAATTCGCTGTCGATGGAGGCTTAAATGAAATAAAGACTCGTTCTGTCGGTACTTTTTCTATTAGTGATGAATTTGATAATACATACGCATTTATGCATATTGATGATGCAAGAATCTTATTTGATTATACTAATGAAGTTACATCAATTGAGCTGGGTTTGTCTAACATCAGCTCAGTTGAATTGATACAAGAACGAATCAAGCAGCTATTAGGGGAAAAGTACATTGTAAAAAATAGGGAAGAGCAAAACGAATTATGGCATAAAACAAAGAATTTGGAAAAGTTATGGGTTTATATAATTCTAATGTTCATACTAATGATCGCTACTTTTAATGTGGTAGGATCATTAACAATGTTAATAATTGAAAAAAAGAAAGATATTGCTGTACTGCTTTATATGGGCGCTTCGCTAAATCAGATACGCAGAATATTTATGATTGAAGGGCTTATGGTTACGCTATTAGGAGGGTTTGTTGGGTTGATTCTTGGATATGTGGTTTGCTGGGTGCAGCAGCACTATGCTTTATTAACTATTGATGACGGCTATGTAATAGATGCATATCCAATAAAGATGGAGGTGCTTGATTTTATTGGCATAACTGCCACCGTGTTATTAATTGGCGTATTTGCTGCATGGTACACCGTTCGGGTGTTTACTAAAAAGTATGCCTAAGCCAATTTAAACAATAATTTCCTCACTGTATTTCCCTTCAATACCATGCAATAATTCACAAATTTCTTCGTAAGAATAACTTGTAACAAGTTTTAAACGCGTAGGTTTAAAGTTACTTAGGCCTTTAAAATAGTTGCTATAATGCCTTCTCATTTCAACTATACCATCGTGCTCATTCTTCCATTTCATCGAAAAATCAAGGTGTTCTTTGCATACTTGAATGCGTTCCTTGATTGATGGGGGGGGCAATATTTCACCCGTGATTAAAAAGTGTTTTATTTCGTTAAAGATCCAAGGGTGTCCAATACTTGCGCGTCCTATCATTATACCATCCACACCATATCGGGATTTCATTTCTTTCGCTTTGTCAGGCGAATCAACATCGCCATTACCAAAAATTGGAATCTGCATGCGTGGATTGTCTTTAATCTCACCAATTAGTTCCCAGTCAGCTTCCCCTTTATACATTTGTTTTCTGGTTCTTCCGTGAACTGATAGCGCCGCTATTCCTATATCTTGCAATCGTTCAGCCACCTCCACAACATTTTTTGTATTATCATCCCATCCAAGTCTTGTTTTCACCGTGACCGGTTTGTCTACAATTTTAACTATTGCGTATGTCATTTCTACCATTTTGGGGATGTCTTGTAGAAGCGCTGCTCCAGCACCTTTCCCAGCAACTTTTTTTACAGGGCAACCATAATTAATATCAATTAAGTCAGGGTCGGCTGCATTAGCAATACGTGCTGCTTCTCTCATGGAATCAATATTTGAACCGAATAATTGAATTCCAATCGGTCTTTCGTATTCAAATATGTCTAACTTTTTGATACTTTTCGCAGCATCTCTAATAAGACCTTCTGAAGAAATAAATTCCGTATACATTAAATCAGCGCCATTCTTTTTGCACACAGCCCTAAACGGTGGATCGCTAACATCCTCCATAGGGGCTAGCAATAAAGGGAATTCTCCGAGTTCAATATTTCCAATTTTTACCATGTAGAATAACTACTAAGAGTTAAGGCTCATTCACATTTTGCTAACTTTGGCAAAGTTATTAATTAATTAAGTATTAAAATGGATACCCACAGATCAACTAGTCAGTGGTGGATACAATTATCGGCTTTGTTGGCATACATGCTCATTTACGTTGTGTTAACCGTTGCTGCTACGGGTGTTGATATTAGTGTAAATTTTGATGATAAAGCCGTTGTTCACAGCTATAAAATAATGCAAGGTATAGGCATGATTTTATTATTTGCTGTTCCTGCAGTATTATTTGCCGTTATTTGGACCAAGGATAAGCTTTCATTTATAGGTATTGATAAACTGGCTAGCTATGGTGTTACTTTAGTTGCATCCATTGGGATGATATTGGCTTTGCCTTTAATTAACTATTTAGCTACCCTCTGTCTCTTATACACATCTGACGCTGCCGACGATGTGCGTTGTGGTGTTG
>CAXHCC010000085.1:0-10946 GCA_964014945.1 uncultured bacterium
GATTATTCCGGGTCTCGTGGGCTCGGAGATGTGTATAAGAGACAGCCACCGTTTCTATCAGCAATTTTTCCTGATACTTCTTTAAATAAGGTATCAACAACATTCTTATCCTTTAAAGAAGCAAAAACAGTTCGTCTAGAGTGTGTTGAATCCGTTTTAGACTTCGTTAATAGTGGCTCCACATATACACGCAAAGCTTTTGCCTTTGCCAAGGTGGTAGAAATTCGTTTATGCATAATCAACGAACCAGCCATATTGGCCAACATCGCCTTTCTGTGAGCCGACTTTCTGCCTAAATTATTTATTTTATCCCCGTGTCTCATGATATAATATATTTATCATTGAAGGTTCATCCCTTCACTTTATTCTTAATACTCCTTATCTAATTTATACTTATCAAGGTTCATCCCAAAAGTTAAGCCTTTGCTCGATACCAAATCTTCTAATTCAACCAATGATTTTTTACCAAAGTTTCTGAACTTCAATAAGTCATGCTTAGCAAAAGAAACTAATTCAGCCAATGTTTCAACATCCGCAGCTTTTAAGCAATTTAGTGCACGAACGGATAAATCCATATCAACCAACTTTGTTTTCAACAACTGACGCATGTGCAATGATGACTCATCAAATTCTTCAGTAGCCATTTTCTCTTCCGTATCCAATGTAATACGCTCATCAGAAAACAACATAAAGTGGTGGATTAATATTTTAGCAGCTTCAGTTAAAGCATCTTTTGGACGAATTGAACCATCGGTTTCAATATTGAAAATTAACTTTTCATAATCCGTTTTTTGTTCAACACGAAAGTTTTCGATGCTATAGTTTACATTCTTAATTGGCGTGTAAATAGAATCAATTGGAATAACACCTGCAGTAGCGTTGACAGTTTTATTTTCCTCAGAAGGAACATATCCACGTCCTTTATCCAATGTAATCTCCATTTTAAGTTTTACACTAGGATCCATGTTGCAAATTACCAAGTCAGAGTTTAATACTTGGAAACCTGAAGTAAACTTACCTATATCACCAGCAGTTAATTGAGATTTTCCAGTAACATTTACAATTACTTTCTCAAAATCAATTCCCTCAATTTGTTTTTTAAAACGAACTTGTTTTAAGTTTAATATGATTTCGGTAGCATCTTCTGTTACCCCTTTAATGGTAGAAAACTCGTGATCAACACCATCCATTTTAACTGTAGTAATCGCGTGTCCTTCCAATGAAGACAATAATATTCTTCTCAAAGCATTACCAATGGTAATACCGTATCCTGGCTCTAGTGGTCTAAATTCAAATTGTCCCTCGGTTTCACTCGAGTTAACCATTATTACTTTGTCTGGTTTTTGAAATGCTAAAATTGCCATTGTATATTTAATTTTTATTAGTTTCTATTTAGTTATTATCGTTAACACCTCTATTTCGAGTACAATTCAACGATCAATTGTTCTTTAATGTTCTCAGGAATTTGCTCACGCTCAGGAACAGAAATAAAGTTACCTGTCATATTCGTCTTATCAAACTCTAACCATTCATGTGCATTACTTGTAGCAGCAACAGACTCAGCTATTACTTCCATCGATTTTGAACGCTCACGCACTGCAACCACATCTCCTGGCTTTAAACCATAAGAAGGAATATTAGTAACGGTGTCATTTACAGTAATATGACGGTGACTAACCAACTGGCGCGCTGCACTACGTGTAGGAGCAATACCCATTCGGTAAACTACATTATCTAAACGAGATTCAATAAGCTGCAATAACACCTCGCCAGTTACACCTTTCGCTTTTTGCGCTTTGTGATACGTATTCTCAAATTGACGCTCCAAAATACCATAGGTATATTTTGCCTTTTGCTTTTCCCTTAACTGAATAGCGTATTCAGATTGCTTTGCACGACGATTTGCACCATGCATCCCAGGAGGGTAGTTCTTTTTTTCTAACGCTTTATCAGGGCCGAAAATTGGCTCTCTAAATTTTCTTGCAATTTTGGACTTTGGTCCTATATATCTTGCCATTTTATCTTGTAATTAAATGTTCAAATTATAAATTAAACTCGTCTACGTTTTGGAGGACGACAACCATTATGTGGTACTGGAGTAATGTCAACGATTTCCGTTACATCAATCCCAGCTCCTACCAACGTACGAATTGCTGATTCACGACCAGCTCCAGGTCCTTTTACAAAAACTTTTACTTTTCTTAAACCAGCATCATGTGCAGGTTTAGCACAGTCTGATGCTGCCAATTGAGCAGCATAAGGTGTATTTTTCTTTGAACCTCTAAAACCCATTTTACCGGCACTTGACCAAGAAATAACCTGACCTGAGGTGTTTGTTAACGAAATAATGATGTTGTTGAAGGTAGCGTTGATATGCGCTTCGCCAACAGATTCTACTTTTACAACTCTTTTTTTAGATGATGCTTTAGCAGATCCTTGAGATTGTTTTGCCATTATATATATTTATTTAGTTGATCGTTAATCTTTCGATTAACCATTTATTAATTATTACTTAGTAACCTTTTTCTTGTTCGCAACTGTTTTACGACGACCTTTTCTTGTTCGCGCGTTGTTCTTAGTAGTTTGGCCACGTAATGGTAAACCAATACGATGACGAATGCCTCGGTATGAACCAATATCCATCAATCGCTTAATGTGTAATTGTACTTCAGAACGCAAAGCTCCTTCCAGTTTATAATTATCAGTAAGGATTGTACGGATTGCTGTTAGCTGCTCATCGTTCCAATCTTGTACTTTGATATTTCTATCAATACCTGCTTGGTCCAATACTTTTTGAGCTGTACTTCTTCCAATTCCGTAAATATAGGTTAACCCTATCTCACCTCTTTTGTCGTTTGGTAAATCTATACCTGCAATTCTTGCCATTTTATATTATTTAATATTCTTTTTAAAGTCTGTTTACAAATACTAGCCTTGACGTTGCTTAAATCGTGGGTTTTTTTTGTTTATCACATACAAAACACCTTTGCGACGCACTAACTTGCAATCGGCACTACGTTTTTTAACTGATGTTCTTACTTTCATTTTAGTTGTATTTACTATTTGTAATTGCTTACTTATATCTATAAGTTATTCTTCCTTTTGTTAAATCATACGGCGACATTTCCAATTTAACCTTATCACCAGTTAAAATTTTAATGTAATACATTCTCATTTTGCCAGATATATGAGCCGTAATTATGTGCCCATTTTCCAATTCAACTCGAAACATTGCATTTGACAATGCCTCAATGATGGTTCCATCCAACTCAATTGATGCTTGTTTTGCCATAAACTTTAATTTCTATTCTTTTCTACTTCTTCTATATATTCAAAAGTGGATAAAATATCCGCTTTTTCTTTTCCTATTGCCACACTGTGCTCAAAGTGTGCTGATGGTAGATTATCCGCTGTACGAATTGTCCATCCATCTTTTTCTTGTATGATGGCTTTTTTACCCATATTTACCATAGGTTCAATTGCCAATACTAAACCTTCCTGCAACTTCATACCCGATGCTCTTCTACCATAATTTGGTACTTCAGGCGCTTCGTGCAAATCTCTCCCTATTCCATGTCCAACCAACTCCCTAACAATGGAATAACCATTCTTCTCAGCATGTGATTGAACAGCTTCGCTTATATCTCCTACCCTTTTCCCCACAACTGCATTTTCAATTGCCAAATACAGGCTTTCCTTTGTTACTTTCAAAAGATTTAGCACTTCAGGCGCTACTTCACCAACTGTAAATGTATATGCCGAATCGCCAAAAAAGCCATTCTTACACGTACCACAGTCAACTGATATAATATCGCCATCTTTCAATTCCGCATTACTTGGTATACCGTGCACAACTTGGGAGTTGATTGAAATACACAAGGAATTAGGAAATCCGCTATATCCCTTAAAAGCAGGAGTTGCTCCATTATCTCTAATAAACTCCTCTGCTACCTTATCTAACGCCAAACCTGTAACACCAGGCTTAACTAGCTTTGCAACTTCCGCTAAGGTTTTTCCAACAAGTAAAGAACTTTCTCTTAATAACTCTATCTCCTCTTTTGTCTTATAAAATACTTTTTTCGACATATCTACTTCCCTTACACCTGCTTACGCCGATGTCATACTCATTGATGATCGCCCTCTAATTTTCCCTGTTTCCATAAGTCCATCATAATGACGCATCAATAAATAACTTTCTATTTGTTGTAGTGTATCTAACACTACACCAACTAATATCAATAATGAAGTACCACCAAAAAATTGTGCAAATTCAGATGATACATTCATCATACTTGCAAATGCTGGCACAATAGCAATTAATGCTAAAAATAACGAACCTGGTAATGTAATTCTAGACATTATTAGGTCAATAAATTCTGCTGTTTTCTTACCTGGTACAATACCTGGCACAAACCCTCCATTACGCTTCATATCTTCAGCCATTTGATTTGGGTTAATCGTAATAGCTGTATAGAAGTACGTGAAAACGATAATTAGTATGGCAAATACAAAATTGTACCAGAAGCCAAAAGGATCAGAAAATGTTTGAGCAAACCTTGCAATTGAATCAGATTTAGATAAGCCTGCAATAGACATAGGAATAAACATAATTGCTTGTGCAAAGATAATTGGCATTACTCCAGATGCATTTACCTTTAACGGAATGTATTGTCTAACACCACCTGTTTGCGTATTACCAACAATTTTCTTGGCATACTGCACCGGAATTTTACGGGTGCCTTGTACCAACATAATAGTTCCCATTATGATAAAGAACAATATTGCTAACTCTAATAGTAGCATGATTAATCCACCACCTTGACCTTCCAATCTAGAAGCAAATTCAGCAATAAATGCAAAAGGTAAACGTGCGATAATACCTATCATAATTATTAAGGAAATACCATTACCAATACCTTTATCTGTAATCTTCTCACCCAACCACATAACAAACAATGTACCTGTTACCAATATTAATACAGATTGTGCATACCAAAATGGACTATCATCAATAATTACCCCTGTTTTACCAGATAGCTGTGTAGCAATATATCCCGGCGCTTGCAGCATAGTAATACCTACAGTTAAAAAACGTGTAATCTGATTGATTGTTTTTCGCCCACTTTCGCCCGACTTCTGTAGTTTTTGGAAATATGGAACTGCCATACCCAACAACTGAACAACAATTGATGCAGAGATATAAGGCATAATACCCAAACCAAATATGGATGCTCTTGAAAAGGCTCCACCAGCAAAAATATTTATTAAACCAACAATACCTTCATCTGCATTTCCACTTGTAGCAGCTAATGCTTCTGAGTTAATTCCAGGTAAAACCACATAGGATCCCAAACGGTATATCAAGATGAATCCAAGCGTACTTAATATACGCGTACGAAGCTCCTCAATCTTCCAAATGTTCTGTATGTTGGCAATAAACTTTTTCATTTAGCAATTATGCTTCTTTTTTCTCGTTACTTAATATTGCAGCTTCACCTCCAGCAGCTTCAATAGCGCTTTTAGCAGTTGCAGAATAGGCATGTACATTCACTTTTACTTTTGCCTTTAATTCACCTCTTCCTAAAATCTTAACTTTGTCATTTTTATGAGCCAAGCCTTTAGAAACTAAGAAAGGAATATCAATAGTATCCACTTTATTAGCATCTACTAACTCTTGAATAACATCAAGATTTACACCTTTATACTCAACACGGTTAATATTTTTAAATCCGTATTTAGGAACACGTCTTTGCAATGGCATTTGACCACCTTCAAATCCTCTCTTCGCAGAATATCCAGAACGCGACTGAGCACCTTTGTGACCTCTTGCAGCTGTTCCACCTTTACCAGAACCTTGACCACGACCAATACGTTTTTTGGCGTTTTTTAAAGACCCTGCAGCCGGTTTTAAGTTATTTAAGTTCATTACTTTAAATTTTAAAATTCTTAATCTATTACCTCAATTAAATGAGCAACCTTACTTACCATTCCCATTATTTGAGGGGTAGCTTCTTTCTCAACCACTTGATTCAACTTTCTAAATCCTAAGGCCTCTAAAGTGCGTTTTTGACGTAATGAACGCCCAATACCACTTTTTACTTGTTTAATTTTTATTGTTGCCATTTCTTGTTTCTCTTACAAATTAACCGTTAAACACTTTCTCCATTGTAATACCTCTTTGACGCGCAATTGTACCAGCGTGACGCAATTGTAACAAAGCATCAAAAGTAGCTTTAACAACGTTATGTGGGTTAGATGACCCTTTAGATTTTGCCAATACATCTGTTACACCAACGCTCTCCAATACAGCACGCATTGCACCACCAGCAATTACACCAGTACCGTGTGCAGCAGGCTTCAAAAATACAAGCGAACCGCTGTATTTACCATATTGTTCATGTGGCACAGTACCTTTTACCAAAGGAACTTTAATTAAGTTCTTTTTAGCGTCATCAATACCTTTACTAATAGCACTACTAACTTCTTTTGCTTTTCCTAAACCATATCCAACCACACCATTTTCATCTCCAACCACAACAATGGCAGAAAAACCAAAATTACGACCACCTTTGGTAACCTTAGTAACTCTCTGAATACTAACCAGCTTATCTTTTAACTCGATATCGCTTGATTTTACCTTTTTACTGTTTCCGTTTGACACGATATAATAATTTTAAATTAGAATTTTAAACCTGCTTCACGAGCACTTTCAGCCAATGCTTTAATACGTCCGTGATATAAATAACCATTTCTATCAAAACAAATTTTAGAGATACCAGCTTTTTGAGCTTTATCTGCAATTGCTTTACCAACTGATTTAGCCTGATCAATTTTGTTTGACTTTTCATCAGCAACACCTTTTTCGGCAGACGAAGCGGCAACAAGTGTTGTTCCAGCCATATCATCTATCAATTGGGCATAAATACCTTTATTACTTCTAAAAACAGTTAAACGAGGGCTTTCTGCTGTACCAGATACAACTTTACGCACGCGCTTCTTAATTCTGTTTCTTCTAGATTGTTTTGTTATTGCCATTGTACTATTTATTTAAATCGAAAATCTAAGTTCCCGTATTAATTCAATTATTTAGCAGCTGATTTACCAGCTTTTCTTCTCAATTGCTCACCAGCAAACTTGATACCTTTTCCTTTGTATGGTTCAGGCTTACGTAGTGATCTTAATTTTGCAGCAACTGCACCAATCAACTGCTTATCAGCACTTTCAAAAGTAACCACAGGTGGCTTTCCTTTCTTTGTTTCTGCTGTAACTTTCACCTCGTCCGGAATTTGAAAAGTAACGTTGTGCGAAAAACCAAGGTTTAACTCTAACATTTGTCCTTTAGCAACCGCACGGTAACCAACACCAACTAATTCCTGCTCCGTTTTATAGCCATTACTAACGCCCTCTACCATACCAGCTATAAGCGATCTGTACAAACCATGAAATGCTTTGTGACGTTTTTGCTCAGTTGCACGTGTAAGTGTTAATACACCATCGGTGTTATTTATTGTAATAGCAGCATCAACTTTTTGCGCTAATTCACCTTTCGGTCCTTTAACTGTTACCTCGTTCTTATCAGAGATTTTTACTTCAACCCCTTCTGGAACATTTATGGGCGCATTACCTATTCTTGACATATCTTTATCCTCCTAATAGATTAATAAACATAACATAAAACTTCACCACCCACTTTTTGAGCCCTTGCCTCTTTATCCGTCATAACTCCGTTTGACGTAGAAATAATAGCAACACCCAAACCATTTAATACACGTGGAAGCTCTTTAGAACCTACGTATTTTCTTAAACCTGGAGTACTTACTCTCTTCAGTTTAGTTATAGCGGGTTGTTTACTTTCAGGATGATATTTCAAGGCAATTTTTATAGAGCCTTGTTTGTTATCATCTAGGAATTTATAACTAAGGATATATCCTTTGTCATATAAGATCTTTGTGATTTCCTTCTTCAGATTTGAAGCTGGAATCTCTACTACTCGGTGATTTGCGCTAACAGCATTTCTCACACGTGTGAGGTAATCTGCAATTGTATCAGTCATTTTATTTTAATTTATATGTTATCCCACCATGGGACAATTATACGTTTACTCTCTACTCTATATATGCTTACCAGCTTGCTTTGGTAACACCAGGGATTAATCCGCTAGCAGCCATTTCTCTAAATGTGTTACGAGAAAGACCAAACTGACGCATGTAACCTCTAGGACGACCAGTAAGCTTGCAACGATTACGTTGACGAATTGGATTAGAAGCTCTTGGCAACTTTTGCAATCCAACATAATCTCCAGCAGCTTTTAAAGCAGCTCTTTTTTCAGCATGTACTTCGGCAAGGTGCTTACGCTTAACCTCTCTTGCCTTCATTGATTCTTTTGCCATCTATCTTTATCTATTTTTTAATTGTTCTGATTCTTAAATGGTAAACCAAACTCTTTCAATAACGCTAATGCTTCTCCATCATCTGAAGTAGACGTTACAAAAGTGATATCCATACCCTTAATTTTAGATACTTTATCAATATCAATTTCCGGGAAAATAATTTGTTCTGTAATACCAAATGTGTAGTTACCTCTTCCGTCAAACCCAGTATCGCTGATTCCTCTAAAATCACGAACACGTGGTATAGCAACAGCTACCAAACGGTCTAAAAACTCATACATTTTATCGCCACGCAAAGTAACACGCACACCAACTGGCATACCCTTTCTTACTTTAAAGTTAGAGATGTCTTTTTTAGATTGCGTTGCCACGGCCTTTTGACCACTAATAGTCGTCATTTCTTGCACTGCAGTTTCCAATATCTTTTTATCAGAAATTGCATCTCCTAAACCTTGACTAAGGCAAATCTTTTTTAATACAGGCACTTGCATTGAACTTTTAAAGCCAAATTTTGACGTTAACGATTCAACAATTTCCTTGCTGTACTTTTCTTTTAATCTTGGTGAATAAGCCATTATTTTATTACCTCCCCTGATTTTTTTGAATACCTAACTAACTTCTTACTTTTCTCATCTAACTTTCTACCAACACGTGTTGGTGTACCACCTTTTCCACCCTCTAAGAACATTAAGTTAGAAACATGAATATATGCTTCCTTTTTAATGATACCACCTTGTGGATGTTCCGCGCTTGGCTTGGTGTGCTTAGATACCATGTTGTGTCCTTCAACAATTGCTCTATTACCAGCTTTATCTACGGCTAAAATAACACCCTCTTCACCTTTCGACTCACCCGCAAGAATTCTTACCGTATCGCCTTTTTTAATATGTAATTTTGTTTGCATAACTCTATCAATTATTCACTATAGCACCTCTGGAGCAAGTGAAATTATCTTCATATATTGTTTATCTCTAAGCTCACGTGCAACAGGTCCAAAAATACGCGTACCTCTTAACTCGTCACCAGTATTTAATAATACCGCAGCATTGTCATCAAAACGTATATAAGAACCATCTGGTCTACGAATTTCTTTCTTGGTTCTAACCACAACAGCTTTGGAAATAGCACCTTTTTTAATGTTACCAGATGGCATAGCATGCTTAACCGTAACAACTACTTTATCTCCAATAGAAGCATATCTTTTCTTTGTTCCACCTAGTACACGGATAACAAGCACTTCTTTGGCTCCGCTGTTATCTGCAACTGATAATCTTGATTCTTGTTGTACCATTTCTTCTTAATTCAATAACTTATTTAACTTTTTCAAGTACTTCAACTAATCGCCAGTTTTTACTTTTACTCATTGGGCGTGTTTCCATAATTTTTACGGTATCACCAATGCTACAAGTATTCTCCTCATCATGAGCAACAAACTTAGAAGTTTGTTTTACGAACTTACCGTACATTGGATGTTTTACTTTACGCTCAACTGAAACAACAATGGACTTATCCATTTTGTTGCTAGTAACTAAACCAATTTTTTCCTTTCTTAAATTTCTTTCTTCCATTACAAATTATTTTTGCTCTTCAGCTAATTTTCTTGCGCTAAGTTCCGTGTTAAGCTTAGCAATAGTTTTCCTCGTGTACTTAATCTTTTGAGGATTTTCAATTGGCGAAACGGCATGATTCATTTTCAGCCTTAAAAGCGCATTCTTTTCATCTTTTACCCTTTCTTCAAGCTCAGTTGTTGAAAGTTGTTTTATTTCCGCGTTATCCATTTCTTAAATATTGTCTTTTATTAACCAGTAATCGTTTATGCTTCGTCACCAGCAAAATCTCTCTTTACCACAAATTTAGTTTGCAACGGTAATTTTTGTGCAGCTAAACGTAATGCTTCTTTTGCAACCTCAACCGGAACACCTTCCGCTTCAAAAATTACTCTTCCAGGTTTAACAACGGCCACCCAGTACTCTGGAGAACCCTTACCTTTACCCATACGTACCTCAGCAGGTTTAGACGTAATTGGTTTGTCAGGAAACACGCGAATCCATAATTGACCTTCACGTTTCATGTAACGGGTTACCGCAATCCTTGCAGCTTCAATTTGACGAGCTGTAATCCAACACCCTTCAACCGCTTTTAAACCAAATGAACCAAATGAAAGTTGGTCGCCACGCTTAGCGTTACCTTTCATTTTCATTTTGTGCATTTTTCTGAACTTTGTTCTCTTTGGCTGTAACATCTTATATCTTAATTTTCAGAATTAATCTTTATTCTACTTTTCAATTTATTTTCTTTCTCTTCGGAATCCGCCTTTTTGAAATTTCGGACCACCTTTTCCTTGAGCACCTTTACCCAAGTTTGGAGATAAATCACGTTTTCCGTAAACTTCTCCTTTACAAATCCATACTTTAATACCAATACGACCGTATGTAGTGTGTGCTTCACACAATGCATAATCAATATCAGCACGTAATGTATGTAATGGTGTACGTCCTTCTTTGTATGATTCCTGTCTCTTATACACATCTCCGAGCCCACGAGACCCGGAATAAT
>CAXHCC010000086.1:0-10885 GCA_964014945.1 uncultured bacterium
GTGATTACGCTACCGCTAAAGAAGCAAGAAAAGCACTTAAAGTATTGCGCAACAAACGACCAAACTCTTGGTTGTTTAATTTTAAGTTTAAATAACTTATTCCCCTCTTTTCTTTTTATATAGCTTAATTGCAAGCATGAGAATAGCTGTAAAAACTAGCAGACCTAACAGTCCGTTAATTAACCCTGCACTGCTTTTAAGTACTATCAAAAAAACAATAGCTACGAGCAATACGGTTGCAACTTCATTCCATATCCTTAGTTTTAAAGAAGTACTAACTACATGGTTATTCTGTAATTGTTTAAATATCGCATGGCATCGCAGGTGATAGAGAATTAACCCAAATACAAAAAACAGTTTAACCAGAAAAAAGGACTGAGATAACAGGTACATGTTATACCAAACCAACAAAGAACCAAAAATCAATGTAAGCACCATAGAAGGCCAAGTAATTCCGAACCACAACCTTTTCTCCATTAATTTATATTGATTTTGCAATATACTCTTTTGAGGTTCTTCATAATCATTAGCCTCAGTGTGATAAATGAATAACCTAACGATGTAAAACAAGCCGGCAAACCATGTGACTACAAAAATAATGTGGAGAGCTTTGATGTATAAAACGTTCATTATGATAATTTGCTTCCACGAAGATACAATTATCAAATCATTATATTTACAACATGAAAGCTAAAACCGCCAAAGAATCACTGGCAATACAAACACAAATTGTAATGCCAAACGACACTAATCATTTAGGCAACCTATTTGGAGGACAATTATTATTGTGGATGGATATAGTTGCCTCTATTTCAGCTCAACGTCATTGTGAAAGAACTGCTGTTACAGCTTCGGTTAACAATGTATCGTTTAACGTACCTATCCTGCGTTCAAGTATTGTAACCTTGCAAGGTAAAGTTTCAAGGGCATTTAAAAGCTCCATGGAAATATTTATTGACGTATGGGTAGAGGATAATTTAAGAGGAATTAAAACAAAATGTAATGAGGCCATCTACACGTTTGTAGCTTTAAATGACAACGGTATGATTGCAAATGTTCCTGAACTAATTCCTGAAACGGAAGAGGAAAAGAAAAGATATAACGGTGCCCTAAAGCGAAAACAGTTAAGCCTCATTTTAGCGGACAAATTGGATCCTGCGGAGGCTAATGAGCTTAAAAGCTTATTTATTAAGAAGTAAATCGCACCTGATTAAGGTCAATTTCGTTCATACATTTAAAATGCCCCTTTGGGCACTTATTATAACCAATTTTGGAACATGGCCTGCAAGATAGACCAGACACCTCAACAATTTTTGATTTTGGATGTGATTGATAGGGGCTAAACCCAAATGATGGCACCGTATTACCCCAAATTGATATTATTTCCTTTTTGAATGCAGCTGCAATATGCATCAATCCCGTGTCGTGTGATACAATTTTATCAGCCATTTTAACTAAGGACGCAGATTCATGAATTGAGTATTTACCACATGCATTATAAACTTTCTCCCCCAATGCAACTCGAATTTCTTCCGCCAAGTGCTCGTCCTCCTTACCTCCGAGCAAAACAATTGGCTGTGATAGCGTTTTGCAAATTGCAATAATTTTATTGATAGGTAATTGTTTGGTGGCATGCTTTGCGCCAATTACAAAACCAATAAAACCATGTTGATGCGATGCAGGCAATGTTGAAAAACTTATCTCTTCATTTTCGGGTATAAAGTAATCCAAACCTTTACCATCATTTCGCACACCGTATTTCTCAACTGTTTGTAAATACCTGTCAACAACATGGGCTCCAGGCATTTTATTAATTTTAAAATTAACCAATACCCATTTTTTAAAATTAAGTTTTGTAAAGGTTGTTGTTGGCTTACCTAGCTTTTGTTTCGTTTGAGCAGATCGCAAATTATTGTGTAAATCCACGACTAAATCAAAATTTTCCTTTTGCAATACTCCTATTACTTCTGAAATATTTTTTTCAAATGAATGTACTTTATCCACATAGGGGTTACTTTCAACAATTGGTAAAAATGCCTTTTTAGTGAAATAATGTATCTCACATAGTGGGTATTCTGATTTTAAACAACGAACAACAGGACTGGTTAAAACAATATCACCAATTGAACTAAAACGAAGTATTAGGACTTTTCCAAGTGCTTGCTTATGGTTCATTATAAATCACATGAAGAAGGGTTTGCCCAACAGCTTTAAGTGTGGTTTTATCTATTACACTCATATTGTCACCATGTGTATGGTGGTAGTCTCCAAAACTACCCGTTGACGGCTTATATTCCACAATGTCAATACAAGGAATACCCATTTTATTGATGAATATATGATCATCCACGCCAACAAAGTCTTTTCGTTGCATGGAAAAAAAGTTGCCATATCCTAATTCGTGGGCCGTGTTCCATACTTTATTAACCACTTGTGACGCATAATTAACTGAGTTACCCTCCTTTGGAAATATTGCATTTGGAGCACCAACCATATCCAGCAAAATACCATAATTAGCTGTATAGTTACTTTTGTGTAGGTTTTCCGACCAATATTGTGAACCCAAACACCAGGAGGACAAGTCACCTCCCATATCACCGTAATCTTCTAAATCAAAAAAAATGATATCCAAACCAACAGATGGAGCCTGTAATTGAACTTGCCTAGCAATTTCGAGAGCCACACCTACTCCACTTGCACCATCATTAGCACCATCAAAAGGTGCATTCACATTAATTGTATCTTTATCTGCCCAAGGCCGAGTATCCCAATGTGCTGCAATAAGTATTCTACTTGGTAATTCCGGCCGATAACTTCCAATAATATTTTTGAGTTTATATTGCCTTTTATCAAACGTTGGCAATACAGCGTTCTGTTCAATAGTACTAAAGCCATAAGTCATTAATTTACCGTTTAGATAGGAAGCACAACTACTATGTGATCCTGTCCCTGGTACTCTAGGTCCAAAATCTACCTGTTTTTGCACATAATGATAAGCCGAATCCGCATTAAATTCAGGAACTTGAACTAGTTGAGTATTTTTAGGTCGAGAAGAATTGGAACCTTCAGCGCCACTTGTCTTTTTGTTTTCATCGCATGAATACACGAGTAAACATGTGACAATAACTAAAAACAACCTATTCGTCAATCGACCAGCTTGCCCCATCCTTAGCGTCTTTAATTGTGATATTTAGTTTATTCAACGCATCGCGCAAGTTATCAGAAGCAGCAAAATCTCTCTTCTCTTTCATTTCCTTTCGCATATCTAATACAATATCCATTAGTCCATGAAGTGTTTGCTCCTTGTCATCTGCTATGCTTTTTGATGTTAAACCCAATACATCATAAACAAATCCTTTCATTAGATTGCTCATACTCAACAAATCTTCTTCCGTTATACTAGCCTTTCCGTCATTTATAGAATTAATTATTTTAACAGCATCAAACAAGTTAGCAACTAAAACGGGCGTATTAAAGTCATCGTTCATTGCAGCATAGCATTTATCCTTCAAGTCTTGCATATCAAATGAAGATGTTGCAGCGGTACGTAAAGATGATAATTTATTTATCGCTGCCATTAAGCGTGCATACCCCTTTTGAGATGCCTGTAATGCATCGTTAGAAAAATCCAACGTACTTCTATAGTGTGTTTGCATCATAAAAAAACGAACAACCATTGGATCATAGCCTTGTTCTAACAAAGGATGATTACCCGTGAATAGCTCCTGAGGAAGAAAACCATTTCCTGCCGTTTTTGACATCCTTACCCCATTTACCGTTAGCATATTGGTATGCATCCAATACTTAACAGGTGATTTATGGTTACATGCTTGCGATTGAGCTATTTCGTTTGTATGATGAGTTGCTTGTAAATCCATACCGCCACCGTGAATATCAAATTCATCCCCCAAATATTTACTACTCATTGCCGAACATTCTATATGCCATCCGGGAAACCCCCATCCCCACGGAGATGGCCATCGCATTATTTGCTCTGGTTTAACTTTAATCCAAAGTGCAAAGTCTAACCTACCTCTCTTTTCATCTTGCCCACTTAACTCTCTACTATTGGCCATTAAATCCTCTAGTTTTCTATTGGTCAACTGCCCATATGGAAACTTTTTATTGTACTTCTCTACATCAAAGTAAACCGTACCATTTACCTCGTAAGCGTACCCATTATCCATGATGGTTTTAATCATCTCTATTTGCTCACAAATGTGCCCGGTAGCAGTGGGCTCAATACTAGGAGGTAAGGTGTTAAATTGTCTTAAAACGTCATGAAACGACAAGGTATATTTCTGCACCACCTCCATTGGTTCTAACTGCTCCAACCTAGCCTTTTTCATAAACTTATCGTCACCCTCATCTCGGTCTCCCTCCAAATGACCTGCGTCCGTAATATTTCTGACATATCGCACTTTATAACCTATATGCAATAAGTACCTATAAATCATGTCAAAGGAAATAAAGGTGCGACAGTTACCTAAATGAACATCGCTATAAACAGTTGGGCCGCACACATACATACCAACCATTCCCTCATTTATTGGAGTGAACTCTTCCTTGGTTCTATTGAGGGTATTATATAGTTTTAAGTTGTTTTGCATAAAAAAAACCTATGATTAAAAATCATAGGTTCAAAGGTATTATTTTTTAAGACTATTGAGGTGTATTACCTACTTCCTTCTTCCTCCATTAAGCCATCTCCAATATACTTACCTCGCTTATAAATTAATATCCTAACCAAAATTCCATCTTCATTATACTCAAATGCTCTACCGTCCATTAATCGGTAATTCTTGAATACACCTTCTTTAGTCATTTGTAAATTGCTATTGTATAATGTATGTTGTCCGTTACCATCAAATTTCGCCCTTGCAATATTTCCTTTCTCTTCATCAGGCTTTGCATAAACCGCTGGAGCTTCTTCAATACCTTGTACTGGCTGTTCTACAATAGGCTCCTTAGCTTCAAACACCTGTACAGTAGAGGTGTCCAACACGCCACCGCTGAAATCACGCACCTTTTTTACATCACCATTTTCATAATAGTCGGTAACAATACCTGACTCTTTACCATTCTCCCAATTTCCTTCAATCATCACTTGTCCATTAGCATAGTAATAAACTTGCTTACCTTCTCGTTTTCCTATAGCACTAAAGTTAAACTCTTGCTGTACTTGACCATTCTCATAATACAATTTGTATACGCCCGTCCATCTATTATTCACCCAATTTCCTTCTTCCAAAACATTACCATTCTCATGATAAATCTTTGCGTAACCTCTAGGGCGATTGTTTACGTAGGTAATTTCACTTTTTATAGCGCTACTACAGTAATATTCCTTCCACTTTCCGTTCTTTCTGCTGTTTTTGTAAGTACCTTCCTTAACTTTTAAGAAATCATCATCACATTTTCCATTAACCATCTCATTGGTAATAATCCAATAACCTTGCTTTTTTCCTAAGTCATCTACTTTATTTAGAGAATCCATAAGTGCAGTTGCAGTTGAATCTGCACTTTGAGCAACTGCCACCTGAAGAGAAAACAACACTAACAACAAATAAACCTTTCTCATACTTTACTAATAACCAGTCAGTTAAACATTATTTATACGAATAGAACATCGATAATCTCCCCATTCATTTTTCATCCTTCTACGAAGAACTTTCAATAAGGTTTCAAAAATAACAATCAAATTTAACTATATCAAATAGTTTGTATATTCGTTTCAATTGAAAGCTAATTTATATTGGTTATGAACAAGGAAAAAGGGCGAGCAATACCTAAAGAGAAAATTATAAATTACATTGATATAGAGCAAGCTATCGGGGAGAAAAACCCCACTTTATTAAAACTCTTGCCCAACTTTTTGATCAATTACATCAAAAAAATTATTCATCAAGATGAATTAAACAAAGCTATTACTGATCATAACCATCGTTATCATTTAGATTTTGTGGATGCGGCGATGGAGGTATTTGGCCCAACTACTAGTGCTAAAGGTATAGAGAACATTCCAAAAGACGGTGGTGTATTTATGACCGCAAATCATCCTTTAGGTGGATTAGAGGCAATTGCCATGATGAAAGTAGTTGGATCGGTACGAGAAGATATTAAATTCTTAGTCAACGACTTATTAATGGCCATTAAGAATTTCGACACCATTTTTATTCCTGTAAATAAGCATGGGAAAAACACCAAAGAATACATGGAAAGTATTAATAAAACTTTTGGTTCAGATGATTGCTTATTAATATTTCCCGCAGGTTTGGTATCTAGGCTTCAAGACGATAAGACAATACAAGATCTAACATGGAAAAGAAGTTTCGTTGAAAAAGCGGTTTTACACAAAAAAAATGTTATTCCGGTGCATATTGACGGTAGAAATTCTAACTTTTTCTATAACCTAGGTTATTGGAGAAAAAAACTGGGCATTAAAGCCAATTTGGAAATGTTTTTTTTAGCAGATGAATTGTTCAGCCAAAAAGGGAAAAACATTTCGTTTATTTTCGGAAAACCTATTTCTTGGGAAACATTTACACCTGACAAACCTTCTGAATATTGGTCAGAAAAGGTACGTCAACACGTATATGCCTTAAAAAGTGGTGATAAAAGCAAACTTCTTCCCACTATTTAAATAAGAGGTAACCTTAACAAGAAATTCTCGTACACCAACCCTAATACAGCCACCCTATTATTTAAGCGGTTAGAAATTATTATTATATGGAAGAAGAAGTAATAGCACCGGTTCCGGTTGAAGCACTGTTAAAAGAATTAAACGAAAATACCTTTCTACGAAAAACTAACAAAGGTAATAATGAGATTTACGATATAAGCCAACACGACTCTCCTAATGTAATGCAAGAAGTTGGCCGCTTACGCGAGGTGACTTTTCGTGAGTCGGGAGGTGGTACAGGGAAAGCTGTTGATATCGATGAGTTTGATTTAGCCGACGAACCCTACAGACAACTGCTTGTATGGGACCCTGTAGATAAAGCAATAGTGGGTGGTTATAGATATATAAAGTGTAAAGATGCTGCCTTCGATGATAAAGGGAAAATAATGTTATCCACTACTGAAATTTTTGAGTTTACGGATAAGTTTATGCGTGATTATATCCCTGCAACTATTGAGTTAGGGCGCTCATTCGTTCAACCCGATTATCAACCATCAGCTGAAAATCGAAAAGGACTATTTTCGTTGGACAACCTTTGGGATGGACTTGGTGCAGTGATTGTTAACAATCCCGACATCAAATATTTCTTTGGAAAAGTAACCATGTATCCTACTTTTGAAAAAAACGCAAGAGACATGATACTTGCATTTATGAAACATTTTTTTCCAGATGATGAAAACCTTGTTATTCCAACCAACCCCTTAGTATGCGAAACAGACATATCTGAATTTATGGCATCGATAAAGGGTTTAGAATACAAAGAAGCGCATAGAATTCTTAACCAAAATGTGCGTGCAAAAGGTGAAAATATTCCACCGCTAGTAAATACATACATGAATATATCTCCAAGCATGAAAACATTTGGAACATGTGTTAATTCACATTTTGGAGATGTAGAAGAAACAGGTATACTAGTTACCATTCCGGATATGTATGGATCAAAAGTTGACAGACACATTAAAACTTACCAGCCATAATTATTCTCGAATCGTATGAATATTAAAAGCGCTAAATTTGTAATTAGCAATACCGATTACAATAAATGCCCATTACCAAATATCCCAGAGTATGCATTTATTGGCAGGTCTAATGTAGGTAAGTCATCATTAATAAATATGCTTTGCGATAGAAAAGGCTTAGCTAAAACCTCTGGTAAACCTGGAAAAACACAACTTATTAATCACTTTATCATTAACAAAGAATGGTATTTAGTTGACTTACCTGGATATGGATATGCGAAAGTTTCTTTAGAAGCTAAAGAAGAATGGGGCAAATTTATTAAACGATATATTATAAACCGCAGCAATTTAATGTGCTTAATGGTATTGATAGATTCTAGGTTACCTCAGCAAAAAATTGATTTAGAGTTTATGCAATGGTTAGGTGAAAATCAAATTCCTTTTGCAATTGTATTTACCAAAACGGATAAGTTAACCAAACAAAAACTGGCAGATAACATTGACAATTACATTGTAGAAATGAAAAAATATTGGGAAGAAATGCCCCGCTATTTTTTAACCTCTTCAGAAAAAAAAACCGGCAAAGACGAGCTGTTGGAATTTATTGAAGAATACAATCCTTTATTTAAGGAATAAAAAAAGGACGAGCACAAATCTCCCGTCCTTCTAATCAAGCTTAAATTTATTACGAAAACAATACTGATTGTGCCGCAGAAATTCCTGCACCAGCATCAAACGCATAATTACATTTGGTTAAAGCACTTTCAATAGCCGAAATGGTACCCAATAAATCGCTAGTATTTACTGAACCCATATGCCCTACCCTGAAATAAGTTGGACCTATATCCTTTAACAAACCTCCGGCAATAATTACTCCAGCAGCTCCAACAGCACCCAAGAAATCTGGAGCAGCAACACCCTCTGGATAATAAATTGCTGATAAAGTATTTGCAGATACAGCTTCTGTTTCTGGGATATGCTTAAGGTTTAACGCTTTCATCGCTGCTCTAAATGCATCCGCCATTTTAGTATGACGCGCTATTCTTGCTTCCATACCTTCATTTAAAATCAAGCCTAAACTTACCTCTAATGCCCATACCAAATTTACTGGAGGCGTCCCAAAATACGACGGCTTCCTTCCTTCATACGCTTCCATAATTGGTAGCCAATTGCTCCAATCTGCATAATAGTTTCCAACTGGAGTTTTTCTGTTCTTCCAGGTATCCATTGCTCGCCCAGAAGCCACTAATAATGCTAAACCAGGTGGTACTCCAATTGCTTTCTGAGAAGCTGTTAACACAACATCTAATCCCCACTCATCTTGTTTTATCTCTTCTCCAGCAACTGAACATACTCCATCCAATATGGTAAGTACATCATACTTTTTACCTAGCTCCCCAATAGGTTTAGGGTCTAGTCGTGTACTCGTACTTGTATCAACGTGGGTAAACGTTAATAATTTATATTTCTTCTTGCTAAGCGCCTCTTCAATTTCTTGTGATGTTACTGGTTTACCCACCTCATGTTCTAACATATCCACGTTAGCACCATAACGTTTAAGCAATTCTGAATACCTATCACCAAAAAAACCGCTCGAAACTACCAAAGCATCATCTCCTGGTTCAATCAAATTAGCTCCAGCTATATCCATGGCTAAAGTTCCTGTCCCTCCAACTAAAAACGGCTGCCCATTTGGTGCTTGCCACACCTTACGCATCATTTCTAAACAATTTCCAAATGAATTAACAAAGTCAGGCGCAACATGGCTAGTTGTAGGCCTACTCATAGCTGATAACACTTCTGGTTCAAACTCAATTGGACCTGGAATCATTAATAATTTTCTTCCTTTCATAATCGGTAATAATTTATATTAATAGTAAACTTTCCTGTTGATTTGTTTTGTAAGGGATTCAAATTTACACAAAAATAAAATGGTGTGGCTTTATCATTCTTCTAATTTTTTCGGAGCAAGTTAGTACCTTTAGGAAAAATAAATCACAAGAAATATGGCACTTATAAAACCTGTAAAAGGAATTGAACCAAGCATTGGTAAGGATTGTTATTTAGCTGAAAATGCAACCGTAGTTGGAGACGTAAAAATGGGCGACCAATGTAGTGTATGGTTTAATGCGGTTATTAGGGGAGATGTTAACTCCATTAAGATGGGCAATAAAGTTAATGTTCAGGATGGGGCGGTTATACATTGCACCTTTGAAAAAACTAAAGCCATAATAGGTAATAACGTTTCTATTGGACATAATGCATTGGTTCATGGTTGTACGATACATGACGACGTTTTAATTGGGATGGGCGCTATTGTAATGGACAATTGCGAAATAGGCAGCAACTCTATTATAGCAGCGGGAGCCGTTGTATTAGAAAACACTAAAGTAGAGGCTGGCAGTGTATATGCCGGCGTACCCGCAAAAAAGGTAAAAGATATTAACCAAGAATTACAAAACGGGGAAATTAATAGAATTGCTAACAACTACCTAATGTACAGCAGTTGGTTTAAGGAGAGTTAATTTTATAATTCCAAGTGTTTAGAGACAACATCATTTCCATAAAACAAGGAGGCCGCAGCATTAAAGTTAGCTGTAGAATCGGTAGTATAGAATTCTACATTACTACCTTTACTGCACAAAGCCGCCAGCTCTTTATGTCTAAATAAATAATCAACTAAACTAGTCGCCACAATATCACCTTGAGAAACCAATTGAACATGCTGAGGTATGTGTTTTCTTATTTTATCCATTAATAATGGATAATGCGTACAACCCAATATGATGGTATCAATTTTTTTATCAGCGGCTAACAGATTATGTACGTGCCTCTCGATAAAGTAATCCGCACCTGGCGTTTCAATTTCATTGTTTTCTACTAAAGACACCCACATTGGGCACGCCTCTTGATGAACAGTTACCTTAGGAAAAAACTTATCTATTTCCATTACATATGAATTGGACTGAACAGTTCCATTGGTACCTAGCACACCTACATGGCCAGTTTTAGAAAGGTTGCCAACTATTTCTGTAGTTGGTCTAATTACGCCTAGCACTCTTTTGTGTGGCGCAATCCTTGGTAAATCATTTTGTTGAATAGATCGTAACGCTTTAGCTGAAGCTGTGTTGCAAGCAACAATTACCAATTCGCATCCCATTTTAAACAAAGCCGTAATACTTTGTAAGGTGTATTCATAAACCTGTCTCTTATACACATCTCCGAGCCCACGAGACCCGGAATA
>CAXHCC010000087.1:0-10803 GCA_964014945.1 uncultured bacterium
CCCTTTCTAACACCTGTAGACCAACATATGCTCCTCCTAAATCACCTGTAACACAAAGAAGGTCTCCTTCCTTTGCACCATCTCGATATACGATATCTTTTTTATCTGCCTCTCCAATAGCGGTTATACTAATTATTAATCCTGATTGCGATGAAGTAGTATCTCCTCCAACAATATCAATTTCGTATTTCTTACACGCCAATTTAACACCTTCATACAACTCCTCTATGGCTTCTAATGAAAACCTGTTTGAAACTGCTAAGGAAACAGTAATCTGCTTAGGAGTTGCATTCATGGCATATATATCCGAAACATTTACCACCACCGATTTATAGCCCAAATGCTTTAAAGGAGCATAAGATAAATCAAAGTGCACTCCTTCAATTAACATATCTGTTGAAACCAATGTTTGCTTTTTAGCATTATCAATAACTGCCGCGTCATCCCCCACTCCCTTTATACTGCTACTATGATTTAATTCGATAGTTTTCGTTAATTGGTGAATTAATCCAAATTCCCCTAAATCACCAATCTCTGTTCGTTCCTTTTTATCTGCCATTATAGAATTATTTTGTGCAAAGGTACTGCGTTAAATGAAATTGGCAAGTTGGCTTATTTTTGTAGATTTACTTTTGTTATTTACTTTCCAATCCCCTTGAAATATCTTTGTTTTATCTATGAATGAGTTATTTGAAATTATTAAAATAGTATTACCAGCAGGTATCGTTTTTTTAACGAGTTATTATATGCTTCAAAAGTTTTTTGATCAGGATAATCACAAACGCTTATTTGAAGCGAAATTAAGCAACAAAGAAACCATAACTCCCATCAGGTTACAAGCATTTGAACGTGTTGTGCTTTTTTTGGAAAGAATTAACCCCAACAGTATAGTAATAAGAGCTAATAAAGTAGGTACAGCTAACAACTTAGAAAAAGAATTAATGCAAATTATAAGAAGTGAGTTTGAGCACAACCTTTCACAGCAAGTATACATTAGTAATGCTTCTTGGGAAGCAACAGTAAAAGCAAAAGAAGAAATTATTAAAATAATTCAGGTGGCGGCAAGCAAAACAGGTAAAGATGCAACAGCAATGGATTTGGCTCAAGCAATATTGAATATAAGTTCGCAATTAAATCCTTTGCCTACTAAAATTGCCATAGACAGTATTAAAAAAGAAATTAGAAAAGAATTTTAGGATGAAAGGAAAAGAAAGAAAAGAGAAGTTTTTAACAGACGCATCCATAGAGATAAATAGAGTTTACAGTTCCTTACCTCCTAACTTTAAGGAAGAAGAGCCAGGAAAGGCTCCTTATACAAGAGGTGTACAACCAACCATGTATAGGAGCAGATTATGGACTATGCGGCAATATGCTGGGTTTTCTACAGCAGAAGAATCGAATAAGCGATACAAGTATTTGTTAAAGCAAGGTACAACCGGACTGTCTGTTGCATTTGACCTTCCAACACAAATAGGATATAATAGCGACCATGATTTTGCAGATGGTGAAGTTGGTAAAGCAGGTGTAGCCATTGACTCGCTTAGAGATATGGAAATACTCTTTGATGGTATTAAACTTGAAGATATTACTACCTCAATGACCATTAATTCAACCGCCTCTATATTGCTTGCCATGTACATTGCGCTGGCAAAAAAACAAGGTGCTGACATTTCTAAGATATCAGGCACCATACAAAATGACATATTAAAAGAGTATGCGGCTCGGGGAACATATATTTACCCCCCTAAGCCGAGTATGCGAATTATAACGGATATATTTGAGTATTGCTCAAAAGAAGTTCCTAAATGGAATACCATTTCTATATCTGGTTATCATATTAGAGAAGCTGGTTCTACTGCTGTGCAGGAATTGGCATTTACCCTAGCAAATGGGAAAGCCTATTTAACTGCAGCAATTGATAGTGGATTAGATATAAATGTTTTTGCTAAAAGACTTTCCTTTTTCTTTAACGCGCATAACAATCTATTTGAAGAAGTGGCTAAATTTAGAGCTGCTAGAAGAATGTGGGCCAAAATAACTAAAGATTTAGGAGCAACGGACCCTAAAGCTCAAATGCTTCGATTTCATACCCAAACGGGAGGATCAACACTAACAGCTCAACAACCATACAACAATGTACCACGTGTCACTTTACAAGCGCTTTCTGCTGTATTGGGTGGCACTCAAAGTTTACATACCAATGGATTTGATGAAGCAATAGCACTCCCAACAGAGGAAGCTGCTAGAATTGCCCTTAGAACACAACAAATTATTGGATTTGAAAGTGGCGTTACAGATACTGTTGATCCTTTGGCCGGATCATATTTTGTAGAAAACTTAACAAGTGAGGTGGAGAACGCCGCATGGGAATACATTGACAAAATTGACGCGATGGGTGGCTCCGTTTCCGCAATAGAAGAAGGTTATATGCAAAATGAAATTGCTACTTCTGCAGTAAAATATCAATCGGAAATTGAAAGTGGTGAAAAAATAATTGTTGGTGTTAACAAGTTTACCGTGGAAGAAGAACCTGCACCAAGTGTTTTTAAGGTAGATGATGCGATAAGACAAGTTCAAATTGAAAAAATACAAGCTATTAAAAAAGAACGGAATGGCGAAAAGATTGAAGCGCTTCTTAAACAGTTAAGCGAGGACGCTAAGTCGACAAATAATTTAATGCCTACTATTATTGAAGCAGTTGAAAATTATGCTACGCTAGGAGAAATTGCGGACACCTTGCGTGATGTGTTTGGGGAATATTCATAACAAATCAGTTTCATTATAAAAATCTAATTGGGGTTTACGTAGGACTTATAACATTAAAAACCCGCACTTTTAGTGCGGGTTTTTAATGTGGGCCTACTTGGGCTTCCTCCTTCTCTGCGTTACAGCGGATAAACTTCTCGCCCAACAAAACTCATAAAATAAAAAAAGCTCCACAACAATCTGTGGAGCTTTTCATCTTGTGGGCCTACTTGGGCTCGAACCAAGGACCACCTGATTATGAGTCAGGTGCTCTAACCAACTGAGCTATAGGCCCAATTGCTTCAATAGCAATTATTGGAAAGCGAAATTATATATTTGCACCGAATAAACAAAAGTATTATCCTCTTTTATGAAATTAAATCCAGCAGACTACAAAAATATCATTTTTGATTTTGGAGGGGTCATTATAAATCTAGACTATGAGTTGACAACCCAAGCGTTTAAACGTTTAGGAATTGATGACTTTAGCTCGTTATTTTCAAAAGCAAAACAAAATAATTTGTTCGATGATTATGAAAAGGGAGTTATTAGCTCAGATAAACTAAGATCAGAGCTCAAAAAAGTTCTACCTCCATCCACAACAAATGAGCAAATAGACGATGCTTGGAATGCTATGCTTCTCGACCTTCCTAACGAGCGATTAGAATTATTATTAAAGTTTAAAGACACTCACCAAACATATTTATTAAGCAACACCAACGAAATTCATATAAACACCTTCCATAGCCAATTGCGAAAAATGCATAATGAAGAAAATTTGAACAACTATTTTGACAAAGTTTATTTTTCGTACAAAATAGGCATGCGCAAACCGGATGCAGAAATATTTGAGTTTGTGTTAAATGAAAATAATTTAATTGCAGAAGAAACGTTGTTTATTGACGATTCCATTCAACATATAGAAGCAGCTAATAAGCTAAATATTAACACCCATCATTTGGAGGTAGAGCGCGAAAGCCTCATGACGCTCTTTAATCAGTAACTTCATTGAAAGTTATACCATAACTCTCTAATTCTGTTAGCATTGGCATGTAAATAGAAGGTATCGTTGGTAATATAACACCCCTTTCTTTTAGTTGATTCTGTAAAATTAACTTACAAGCTATCCCTAAAGGCAAACCAACAGTTTTAGCCATAGCCGTATACGTTTGGTTTTCTCCTACAATTTTTAAGGATGATGAAACTTTTACCGTATTGTCCTGCCCTTTTACTTTGTATTCAAGTTCATGTTGCATTACAATCATGTCCTTATCCCCTTCTTCTAAGCCCCATTTTTGTTCAAGCAAATGTTGTAAAATTTGAGCAGAGGTAACATACTTCCATTCTCCAGCAAACAACTCAAAAGGCACTTGATCGTCACCGAATAAACCTAACCAGGCCAAACATTTTTGAATATGCTCATCCCAACTGTTCAAGTCCCAGCTTTTTTTGTGATTTGCCCAGTTTTTAAAGGTTAAATTTTCATTGGTACTAATCTTATCCTCCGTATCAGTAAGCCCCATGTTGATGATGGCACTCCATGCTTTACAATACCCAGGATACCGTAATGTACCTCGTATTAACGTATCAATTCCGTTTAAACCATACAAGGATTTATATGGAATGGAATCTCTGTTGGCATAACCTTCAAAAATCGTTTTGCCAACAGATATTGGCATGATTTCTTGAAACAATTCCGTATAGGACAACCTTTTGAGCATCTTTTTCTCAAGAAATTGGGCCCCATCTTTACCAGCTAAGACAATATTTTGAGGATTCCATGCAATTTTATACTTCCAAGGGTTATCACCACAAGATTCTTCCGTAAGTAAACCTCCGGTGTAAGACTTGAATGAAGTAATTGCTCCACCTTTATTCTTAATCGTCCCAATCATTTTCATTGCAGAAGCATGATCAATACCAGGGTCCAACCCGCATTCGTTTAGCAAACAGACACCTGCTTTAATTGCATCATTATTCAGCTTCCTCATTTCATCAGATACATACGAAGCGGTTACCAAATGCTTTTTAAATCGAATACATTGTTGTGCCACTAGTATATGCATAGAAGCAGGCAACATAGAAATTACAATATCCACCTTCTGAATTTGACGTGCACACTCACCTTCATCATTTACATCAAATCTTATAGCCTTAGCATACTCACACTGTTCAACTTTTTCATTCGCTAATTCCAATGACATATCACCTACGGTTATTTGCCAATTTTCATGAGCAGCATTGGAAAGCAAATACTTAATTAAAAAAGACGATGACCTGCCGGCACCAATTACTAGAATTTGTTTCATGTGTATATTATACGAGAGTTCTTTTATAATGTTATGCCAAGGCTGTTAATTTGGTATATTTGAGTCATTCATGAAAACAACACTTAAATCTTTATGGGCGTTATGCCTCACAATGCTACTGACCTCTTGTGCACAAATTGTGACTCCATCAGGAGGGCCTAAAGATATGGCTCCTCCAAAGGTTGTAAAATACGTACCAGATAGTGCTAAAACTTTTTTCAGCAGCTCAAAAATCACTTTTACTTTTAATGAATTCATACGGTTATACGACATTAATAACCAGCTGATTGTTTCACCTCCATTAGAACACAAGCCCACATTTGAGGTAAATGATAAAAGTTTAACTATTGCATTTAACGATGATGAAGTGCTGAAAGATAGCAGCACTTATTTAATGTTATTTGGCGATGCTATTCAAGACAATAATGAAGGAAATATTCTAAATGATTTTAAGTATGTTTTTTCAACAGGGTCGTATATTGATTCGTTATCAGTAAATGGGCAAGTTTTAAATGCTTTTACCAATGAACCAGAGCAAGGAGTATTGGTTATGCTATACAAAAATAATGACGACAGCGTGGTGTTTAATAGTATGCCAAATTATTTTTCCAAAACCGCTGAAGATGGCAGTTATATAATAAACAACCTAAAGCGAGGAGCATATAAAATAGTTGCCTTAAAGGATGATAACGGCAATTTTAAATTTGATGAAGAAGAGCTTATCGCATTTAGTAACACACCTGTAGAAGCTGGTAAGGATAGCAGTATTTCTCTTTCTCTTTTTGAAGAGCCTGTTAAGAATGTTTACTTAAAAACATTCAAACATTCAGCAGCCGGAAAAATCGATTTTACGTTTAACAGACCGGATAGTGCCTTGGCAATTAAGGTTATTAATAACAACGTTGAACTAGGTAATTCCTTATGGCAATGGCATGAAGACTATTTAAATATTACCTATTGGTATAAAAACATTAATACGGACAGTTTATGGTTTGAAATAAGTATTAATCAGGAAATAATTGACAGTGTAGGTATTAAACTTATAAAGCCAGATACATTGCAAGGGAAAAGCGCTTTGATACTCTTAGGAAGCCCTAACAAACAAAAACAATTAAACCTAGGTACTGAGTGCAGCTTACTTTTCAGCACTCCAATCACCGGATATAACAGCACTCCGCCGTTATTGTATAAAGACAGCATCTTACTGCAAAGTAATAAAAACAAATTCTCATTTGTTGGAACGAACCGTATTCAAGAGCTTGCGCTTGTATATATTAAGAACGACTCCAGTAAAGGTAGCGCATATGATAAAGTTTCACATGATGCAAACTACAATGCTTTTACCCAATGGGACGGAAAAACACATTACAAAATAGAACTATTACCAAAGAGCATTATAGACTTTTTTGGAAACACCAATGACAGTATTACAATTGAATTCCTAACCCAAAAAACTGAACATTACGGCAACCTTTCTCTGGAAATAATGTTACCTCCTGATAGTTCTAGTTACATCGTGCAACTTATCAACTCTAAAGGTGATGTAATTAGGGAGCATATTATAATGAAATCGAGCACCCTTGTTTACGATTATTTAAATCCAGAAAAATACCGTGTAAAACTAATTTATGATATTAACCGAAATGGAAAATGGGATACTGGAGATTATATAAAACATCGCCAGGCAGAAAAGGTGCTGTTTAATGCTGAGCAAATATCGATTCGAGAAAATTGGGATATTGACCTGACATGGGATTTAAGGTGATCAACTTAACCCATTAAATTAAAACTATCAGCATCCTTTAATACCGGAAAACTGTTTCTAAAAGCTTCTAATGTGGAATAGTTTATATTAACTATCTCAACATTATCTTGGCAGGGCTTTGTGCTACTCATTACCTCTCCATTAAAATCCAACACAACGGAATCTCCTGAATATGAAATTCCATTACCATCATTACCTATTCGATTAACGCCAACTACATATGATTGATTTTCAATTGCCCTCGCAGACAATAATCTAGACCATGCTGTACGCCTTTTCTCTGGCCAGTTAGCCACGTATATTAATAAATCATAATTATCTGCAGAAGTATTCCTGCTCCAAACTGGAAATCTTAAATCATAACAAATTAATGGGCATACTCTCCAGCCATTTAAATCTATTATCATTTTCTTAGAACCGCTGTTAAAATGCTCATGCTCATTTGCCATTCTAAACAAATGTTTTTTATCATAATGTAAAAATGTGCCGTTTGGTTTTGCCCAAATTAATCTGTTATAATAAGCCCAATCTTCCTCACAAATAAAACTCCCCGTAATTACACTATTCATTTGTTTTGCATGGTTCAACATCCAATCAACCGTTTGGTCAGTTACCGTTTCTGCTAACTTATTGGATTCCATACTAAACCCAGTTGTAAACATTTCTGGGAGCACAATTAATCCCACATCCTCCTTGATGGCAGTAATTTTATCCGAGAACAATGTCAGGTTCTCCGACTTTTTTTGCCACTGAATAGGTGATTGAATAATTGCAACTGTTAAATCTTCCATAACAATTTAGTATAAGGCCAAAAGAAAACGTTATTAATGATACGCAGTTAAACTTAATCATCAACAGCGTTTCTTTTTTTTCTCCGTTTTGACTTTTTATCATCGCTAGGAGCTACTTCCTCTTCTTGCTTAACTTCCTCCTTAATTATTGGTAACGGCTTAGCAACTTCCGAAGTATCAGCAACAAAATCAGTCTCCCTTACAATATTTGGCAAATCCATTGAGTCTTTTTTCTCCTCTTCTTCAACTTCTTCCGAAATGGTAAAACTATTTTCATCGTTCACATCTGACTTATCCCCTCTATTCGATACTTTCTTTTCTGATGATTTTTCATTTGTGACACGGCGTCTTTTAAGTTTTTCCATCTCTTCAACTGCCGCAATGGAGTCAGCAACTCTTATAGAATCCAATATTTCGGTTGAATCAACAACAAGTGAGTAGTCAATGGGGGCTTCTTCTTCAATCTCCTCAATCTCCACTTTTATAGGCTCCTTCACAATAACTTCTTCCTTCTCATAACCGGTTAGCGCAATAATTAATATGATTACCACCAATGTGCCAATACCAATATAAACGTGCATCACATTAAGGTTCTTAACCCAGCTCTGAAACAGCGCGGTTGGCTCTTTAACCAAAGATAGTATGCCACCACTATTCCGTTTAGCATCCAACAAACGTTCCAATCTATTCCAATCGCCTTCGTTGTAAGCAACTTCCAAATTAGATAGCTTTTCCTTTGCTAAATCTGAGAGAATATCACCTGAATTATTCTCCATGAGCTTTATTTATAACCTTTACCAAATTATTTCTAAATGCCACCTTTGATTTCTCCAAATTTGTTAAGGATGTTTCTTGACTAATGTTTATCATATCTGAAATACTAGCATGGGAATATCCATCAATCACGAACATGTTAAAGACTATTCGATAACTCGAAACTAACTCCTTAATTGCCAATAGGATTTCAGATTCAGTGGCCTTCTGTGCTATTTCTTCATCACGGATACTGAACAAATTGAGACTTACATTTTCTTTCTGTGCGTTAACAGTACTAATAATCAGTCTGTTGTTTTTGTTAGATCTTATTTGCCTAACTGCAGTTGAAATAATCCACTTCTTAACCCATTGCTCTAGCCCTTCCTCCTCTTTATACTTTCTAAGGTTCTTAAACACTTCTAAAAACCCTTTTTCCAACATGCTGCGAGGATCGTCGTTTTCACCAGCATATCTTTCACAAACAGCCAGCATTTTACCGTAATACTTTCGATAAAACAACTTTTCACTGTCTCTGTTTCCTTCAAGACAACCTGCAATAATTTCTTTTTCTATCATTCTTCTCCTTCCCTATTTGCACTTGATTCAAAATTATACCTACATAATTGGGGAATGCTAAAGATAATACGAAATGCACAAATGTGCAACATATGTTACTTGACAAAGGTTAATACTCGCTTTGAAAATTCAGCGGGTTTATTCACATGTATCCAATGTCCAGCATTTTCAATTTCGGATATTTCGCTTTTCGGAAATAATCTATGAATTTCAGCTGCTTCGCTATTCCGCAAATAATCAGAGTTCCCTCCTTTTATGAAAAGGGTATCTATATCAACACATTCCCTGCCGGAAACCCCCTCGTAAACATTGCCAATATGCTTTGTTATTGCCTTAGCATTAAACCGCCACGCAAGCATTTCGTCCTCCTTTTCGTTAACCGTTTTCCAATAAATATTCTTCAATAAAAATTGTACCATCGATGGGTCAGATATATACTTTGAAATAATCAAGTTTGCTTCTTTTCTCGATTTAATATTATCTATTTGGAGATTCTTGATAACGTTTACAACATCTTCATTTCGTGGCTTGCTACCATTTGGTCCAATGTCCACCACGATTAATTTTTGCACGTTATTATTGAAATTCAATACGTAGTGCATTGCAACTTTACCACCCATGGAATGCCCCATCAAAACAATACCCTTATCGTGAATCCCTAAATTCATAAACAGCTCGTTCAAATCACCACTCATAAGCGCGTAATTCCAATCATCACTATGAGGTGAGCGCCCATGATTTCTCAAATCTACAAGAACAACCCTAAACCCACTTGAGGCAATTTCACGTGCAAAGGAGTTCCAATTATCACCCAACCCAAATAAACCATGTAAAATAACAAATGGCTTCCCCTCTCCAAACTCTCTATAAAATAGTTTCATCTAATAATTTGTGCCTAACGCGCGTTGATATAGCTGTACTGTGTTTTCCAAACCCAAGTAAAGGGCATCCGAAACTAAAGCATGTCCTATTGACACTTCCAATACGCTAACAACTTCGGCCGTAAAATAGTTGAGGTTATCAAGGTTTAAATCATGACCTGCGTTAAGGCCTATATTTAACTTAAGTGCCTCTTCAGCAGCACTTTTAAAGGAAGCAACAGCACTTTGTTTATCCGTCAAAAATCCTTTTGCATAACTTTCAGTATACAATTCAACCCTCTCCGTACCAACCTCTTTTGCACCTCTAATCATTTCTAATTCGGGATCCACAAATATGGAGGTACGAATTCCTGCAGCCTTAAAAATATTTACGGTATCAATCAAATAGCTTTTGTTAGTAACCGTATCCCATCCATGATTTGATGTAAGCTGCCCTGCGACATCAGGAACCAAAGTTACCTGTGTAGGCTTTACTTCCAGCACTAAATCAACAAACTTTTGCTCTTTGGGGTTCCCCTCAATATTAAACTCTCCTTTTACTACCTTAGCCAAGGCATAAACATCTGTATATCTAATGTGCCTTTCATCTGGTCTTGGATGCACAGTAATTCCATCTGCACCATACCGTTCACAATCCATGGCTACTTTAATAACATCAGGAGTATTACCGCCCCTAGAATTTCGAAGTGTCGCAATTTTATTAATATTTACGCTAAGCTTTGTTTTCATAAGTGTTAAATAGTTCCGTAAAGGTAAAAAAATCAATATTTCGGCTGTTGCAGAAACAGTATATTTGACAAGGCAAAATTACAACAAAAGGATTATTCATAATAAATCAATATATTTAGCATAACAGCGTTATCTAGAATATGATTGCAGAAGAAATAATAGCAAGTGAAATTCCCAGCCTCAAAGCATCCGACTCATGTGAGACTGTCTCTTATACACATCTGACGCTGCCGACGATGTGCGTTGTGTAG
>CAXHCC010000088.1:0-10745 GCA_964014945.1 uncultured bacterium
ATTATTCCGGGTCTCGTGGGCTCGGAGATGTGTATAAGAGACAGATATACATCCGCTAAATGCAGGTATACATCAATAAAGCTACTGTCAATTGCCAAAACTTTATTTAACCGTTTCACTGCTTTATCTAACTGACCCGATTTCATCGAAAAGTAGGCAAAACTCATTTGCAACTTTACATTATTCGAGTCAATCTTTTCCACCTCCTGCAACAATTTAATTCCCATCATCGGTTGACTTCCGCCTTCAACATAACAAGATGCCAAATTCATAATAGCATCCAGGTTATTTGGATTGATATCAACTGCCTTTTTAAATCCTTCAATTGCTTTGTTGTAAATAACACTGCGATTGTTTTCTGGTGTAAATCGGGCTAATTTATAATACATATAAGCTGCTTCAACCCAGTTTTTTTCTGTAGGACTCTCAATAGCCGCCAGTTCATAGTAATATGCTGAAGCTAAATGCTGTTTTCCTTCGGCATACAAAGCGGCAATACTTTGTAAAGCTGCAGCCTTTTCATCATCAGCGTTAAGCTGTGTTTCCAATCTGGCCAACGAATCCTGCAAAGCTGGCTGTAGTGACTTTTTAGCATCGAGTATTAACTCCGCAAAGTCAATAGAACCATGAGCACTACCGGTTGAAACTGTTTCCTTCTCTTCCTTTTTAGCTGGAATGGAAGTGTCTGCAAATAATAAAAGAACGATTAATCCTAATGTGCCAATTAATACAGCAAGCTGTGTTTTATTTACACTCATCCTTCAGATTTCATGTAATTGGCTTTATATAGCAATTGCTTGCTAGTCTACTTTAACGTTTTTCTTAACTCTATCAGCAAATGGCTTAGCTGCTTTAAATGCTGGTGTGTAATGAGCTGGTATAACTATAGCAGTATTTTTTGAAATATTTCTACCTGTTTTTGCAGCTCTTTTTTTAACTACAAAGCTTCCAAATCCTCTTAAATATACGTTGTTCCCTCTTTCCATAGAGTCTTTCACAGAGTTCATAAATGCTTCTACACTGGCTTTTACTACCACTTTTTCAATTCCTGTTTTTTCTGAAATTTCGTTAATAATGTCTGCTTTAGTCATGCTTTTGTAATGTGTTTATATTCAAGTAATTAATTAATTTTCTCAGTTGAGGGATGCAAATATAGTATTTTACAATCATTTACAAAAAACATTCGCTTATTTTGTTGTGAGTAGGGGCAATAAGTATATTTGAACAAATTTTATGGCATGAAATTAATTGCAGATAGTGGTTCTACCAAAACAGATTGGCGATTGTTAACGAATGATGGGTTTGTTGAAATTCAAACACAAGGAATAAATCCATATTTCCAAGATCAAAGATCAATATCAAGTATTGTTGAGCATGAATTGTTACCAAGTGTTGAGCAGCCTGAATTGGTTACGGAGGTATACTTTTATGGCGCTGGCTGCGGTTCGGATACAAAAAATGAAAAGCTACAACAGGTGTTAAGTCAATATTTTAAGGCCCATATTGTTGTTCAAAATGATTTAATGGCGGCCGCTAAAGCTTTATGTGGTGGTAAAGCTGGTTTGGTGGCAATAATTGGCACAGGCGCTAATACCTGTTATTACGATGGGAATGAAATTATAGAGAATATAGACCCCCTGGGTTACTTGTTAGGTGATGAAGGCAGTGGTGCGCAATTGGGTAAAACATTTATACAAGCATTATTGTATGATGAGGTGCCAAAAAAATTAACGGAAAGGTTTGATGCCGAGTTTAACCTAAGCAAAGAAGAAATTTTGGATGCTGTTTACGTGCAACCATTACCAAACCGTTTTTTAGCATCATTTGGCAAGTTTATACATGCAAACTTAGATGATCCATTTATGAAAAGCGTAGTTGAGTCTTGTTTTCAGCGATTTTTTGATAAGTATATATGCAAGTACAACAACTATCAACAGCTGACCTTAAACGCTGTTGGATCTATTGCGTATAACTTTAGACCGATACTTGAAAAAATAGCTGCAAAAAACGCGGTAAAAATTGGTACAATTCTTAAATCACCGATAAGCGGATTGATGGCATATCATCAAAATAAACCGTAATGATTACTACTGGGCAGAAGAGAAAAGAAAGTGGTTAGGGCTAACCAAGTTTTCCTTTACCGCAAATAATACCAAACCTGCAGTATTTTTTACGCCAAGTTTACTTAATATGTTTTTTCTGTGAGTAGTAACGGTATGGGTGCTAATAAAAAGTTTCTCAGCAACTTCTTTATTGGAGTTTCCAGAGGCAATTAATGCAATAATTTCCAATTCTCTATCGCTAATTTTCATGCCTTCGCAACTACTTGTATTTACGTTATCCGCATCAAGAACCGATGAGGTTATTTTACTACACAAAAAGCGTTCGCCTAAATATGTTTTATAAATGGCTTCTACTATTTCATCTTTTTCACACTCTTTTAATAGGTGACTAGTAACACCCATTTTTAAACTTCTGCCAATTGTTCCATTATTGGGCAGCTCTGTAATGGCAAGCATTTTAACATTAGGAAACTTAATGGCTATATGCTCTATGTTTTGGATGTTAAATTTTGTGGATGTATAGTCAATAATTATTAAGTCTGGATTATGGCGTTTTGTATGATACGTTAATTCAGAGTAGTCACACGCCTCAGCAGCAAGGGAAAAATCTGTGTTTTCATTTAATATCATCGCTAAACCTTGTCGGCTTAAGTAATGACTATCCGCGATGATTATTTTAATTTTTTCCAAAACTTTTATTTAGACTGATTATAAATAATAGCCAAAGGTAATTATATTTTGCTAGTAGTCAAGCGACAAAAACATGTTTAATATCAGTTTTTGATAATTCTTCTGAAACCTATTGATTACAGGGACGTTGTTTCTCCTTCAACGGCTAATTGCGTGTTTTTAAATACGCTTTGCGCTTCAAGTAATAGGGGTTCTAGATCTTTGTACCTAGCAGAGTAGTGCCCAATCATTAAGTTTTTCACCTTTGCTTTTGAAGCAATTGTGGCTGCCTGTACGGTAGTTGAATGGAATGTTTCAGCAGCTCTCGTTGACATGTTATCCATAAATGTTGCTTCATGGTATAATAAGTCTACTTCTGATATTAATGGAACGAGACGTTCGTCATAAATTGTATCGGAGCAATAAGCGTAACTACGAGGATTTCTTTTATTGCTTATCAGTTTACTATTGGCAATTATTCTTCCATCATCACAAACATAATCGGCACCCGCTTTTATTTCTATTATTTTTTCGGTTGCTACTTTATATTTATCAATTGCTTCCTTATTAATATTTGCAGGTATTGGCTTTTCAATAAACTTAAAACCACAGCAAGGTATACGGTGGTTTAGTTTTATGGCTCTTACCTCAAACTTTTCATCTTCAAATAGCACTTCGTCATCTATATACGAATGAAAATGGTAAATAATATTAAAATTTAATCGCGTGTGAGAAGCGGTAAGCTGTATATCAATTATTTCTTTTAATTCTTTTGGACAAAATAGTTGAAGTTCTTTAGTTCTGCCTAGAAGATGCATGCTAGATAATAATCCCACCAACCCTAGGTAATGATCACCATGTAAGTGACTAATAAAGATGTGATTAATACGTTGAAATTTTTGTTTGAATTTACGAAGCTGAATTTGAGTGGCTTCACCGCAATCGATTAGAATATTTCGTTCGGCTATGTTAAGTAATTGAGCAGTAGGGTTCCTTTTAGAAGTAGGTGTAGCACTACTACAGCCAAGAATGGTTAGCTTGAAATTATGCATAATGTATTAGAACATTGCTTCAGCTTCAGCCATAGTGTCTTTAATACATAATACGGTATCTAGTTTTGATATGGAAATTACTTTTTTAACGGACTCCTGCGGGTTACACAAAACCAAAAGTCCACCATTTGTTTTACATAACCTATTGCCAATTAATATAGCACTTAAACCAGATGAATCGCAATAACGGGTACTTGATAAATCGATAATGATATTTTTAGCTCCATTTGATTCAAGTACAACCAACTCTGACTTAAGATCTGGTGATACCTTACTGTCCAGTTTTTCGGCGGATATAGAAATGAGGCAATATTGCGGAAATTGTTTGGTTTGAAAGTTCATTTTTTATACGTTAATAATCATGTAAAATACAATCAGGTTGAATAAACATCTACCAATATACGAAATTAGTCAAATACCATATCTTTGCTAGCAATGCAAAATGAGTTAATTCGTACGGATACGCTGGTTGATAGTTTCTTGATTAAAGAGGGAGTTCAACCAATTAGTACCGCTCCACATTCCTTATTTACTGATCACTTGCTTAATAGCAGTAATTTAGAATTGCCAAACACTTTAGAGCAAAATTATTGGCTGGTAACAGTGCTAATATTGTTAATGAGCGCATTGTTTGTATGGTTATTTGTGTTTAAACCTAGGGACGTTCAGCAGGTATTAAATAACTTTTTTACGCTCGGTGGCTCAAGTAGTATTAGCAGAATGGAAATAAATGTTGACAATACTACTTCTGGTTTACTATATGTGTTCTTTATCCTTAACTTTTCGCTTTTTATTGGAAAGGGGCTTCATACCTTTGCAATTAATATCGATGTGGTTCCTGTTCCAGTTGAAATGGTGATAGGAATAATAACATTAGTTACATATTTAACGAAAATTGCGGTTGTAAAAATTTCTGGGTACCTGTTTCAGGTACAGTTTGCTACGGATTTTTATGCCAAAACTATTTTCAACTTTCAGCTAATACTTGGCCTAGTTCTGTTGCCAATAGTGATAATCGCCTATTTTGCAGTTGATTTTTCTCCTAAAGTGGTGGTGTATTTGGGAGCCATTTTTTTAACGCTGATGTTTTTATTTCGAATTTTAAGAGGTTTGAGTATTGGCGCTAATACGCCAAATGTATCATTGTATTACTTATTTATCTATCTTTGTGCCCTCGAAATCATACCGATTTTGATTATTGTAAAATTAATTGCGTTGAGTTTATCGTCTTAATTAAGGTTTTGAGTTACTCTTCTTTAATAAAAAGGCAATTTAAAAAATACGATAATGAGTGCAGGAAAAGTTAAAACCATTCTAGTATCACAACCTAAACCAGAAGGGAATCGTTCTCCTTTTTTTGACTTGGCGGAGGAGCAAAAGGTTAAAGTTGACTTTAGACCTTTTATTCATGTTGAAGGGGTTAGTGCAAAGGATTTTAGAAAGTCGAAAGTTGATATTACCGAGCATACTGCTGTTATTCTAACAAGTAAAAGTGCTGCCGACCATTACTTTAGGTTGTGCAAAGAGCTTAGGTTTAAGGTGCCAGAGTCAATGAAATATTTTTGCATCAATGAGTCAATTGCCTTATACCTTCAAAAATATGTGTTATATCGTAAGCGAAAAATTTTTCATGGTAAACAGTCTATCGTTGATTTAATGACGGCGATAAAGAAGCATAAAACAGAAAAATTTTTACTGCCTAGCTCTGATATGCACAAGGAAAAAAATGCCGCACATTTAGAAGAGAAGGAAATAAATTACACTAGGGCAATTATGTACAGAACTGTGTGTAGTGATTTAAGTGATTTGGAAAATGTGAATTACGATATGTTGGTGTTTTTTAGTCCAACTGGCATCAAGTCATTGTTTGAAAACTTCCCAAAATTTAAACAAAATAAAACACGTATTGCGTGCTTTGGAACAGCAACGGCACAGGCCATTGAGGAAGCAGGGTTAAAACTTGATGTACACGCACCCAACCCTAAAGCGCCTTCTATGACAATGGCAATTGAGCAGTACATTAAAACTGTGAACAAAGCGGCTAAAACAAAGAAAAAATAGTTAGTTGCTAGTATAATAGCCGTTAATTTGTTCTAATGGCAATTTTCAACCATTCATTCCCTAAAGAAGAACGCTTAACCAGTAAAGTGGCTATTGATCAATTGTTTAATAATGGGAATTCTTTGAATGTAAAGCCTTTTAAAATTCGGTGGTTACGTGATTTGGAAAGGTCTACGGTTAACGTTAAGGTATTGATTAGTGTCCCTAAGCGCATATTTAAACGTGCTGTAGATAGAAATAAACTAAAGCGCTTGTTTAGAGAGGCATACCGTCTAAATAAGCACTTACTTAATAATAAGTTAGACAATAAAAAGGTGAATGTGATGTTTGTTTATTCGTCTCCTAAAATTATTTCTTTTTCCGAAATGGAAAGTTATGTGGTAGATGCGATGAATGAATTAGTTAAAAAAATTGACGGATGAAAATCATCTCATTTCTGTTGTCTTCGATTTTCGTTGCATTAATTAGAGTGTATCAATACACCCTTTCTCCGTTACTTGGAGCCTCGTGTAGATATACGCCAACCTGTTCTCAATATGGTATTGAGGCTATCCGAAAATTTGGTCCTTTTAAAGGGGGATACCTCACCATAAAAAGGTTCCTTTCTTGTCACCCTTGGGGTGGCCATGGGCACGATCCTGTTCCATAAGTCGCTAGCAAATTATGTTAGTTAATCAGTTGATATTATCATAAACAAAGATGATCTCATTGTGGACGATTCAGTATATTCGGATTGTTGAATCGTTAATTTTTAAATGTAGGTACGATGCGTATAAAATTTAGATATTATTTTGTGGTAATTGCCGTTGTAGTCTGTAGTTTTATTTCCTTAAGCTTTGTAGATAATTACTTCGAAACTTCCAAAAACCTCGACATTTTTGCTTCGGTTTTTAAGGAGTTAAACATTTTTTATGTTGATGAAACCGACCCAGGTGATTTGATGAAAACCGCCATTGACAATATGTTGGCTTCGCTAGACCCTTACACAAATTACATTCCGGAATCTGACATTGAAGACTATAAATACATGCAAACTGGAGAGTATGGCGGTATAGGGGCTTTAGTGCGTAAACAGGGCGACTATGTGATAATAGCAGAACCTTATGAAGGTTTTCCTGCGCAAAAAGCGGGGTTAATGGCGGGGGATAGAATTATGGAAATAAATGGATTGAGTACTAAAGGTAAAAGCACAGAGGAGGTTAGTAAATTTTTACGCGGGCAGGCGAGTTCAAGTATAGAAATGTTAATTAGTAGAGATATGCTTGAAACTCCTTTTAAAGTTAGTTTAAGCAGAGAGGAGATTAAGGTGAAGAGTGTTTCTTACTATGATATGATTGATTCTGCAGTAGGATACATACGGTTAACTGGGTTTACAAAAAACGCTTCTGAAGAGGTAAAAATGGCTTTTAAGGAGCTAGAAGAAAACAATGAAATGCAGGCACTTGTTTTTGATTTAAGAGGCAATCCTGGAGGATTACTAAATGAAGCAATTAAAATAGTAAACTTGTTTGTTGCAAAAGGTACAGATATAGTTAGCACCCGAGGTAAAATTAGTGAATGGAATGTAACCTACTCGGCACAAGAAAAGCCTTTAAATGATGAGATTCCAGTTGTTGTTCTAATCGATAAAAGTTCAGCATCAGCTTCAGAAATTGTATCAGGTTCGCTGCAAGATTTGGATAGAGGAGTAGTTGTAGGCCAGCGATCATATGGGAAAGGGTTGGTGCAAGATACGCGTAAACTAAGTTACAATACAATGTTAAAAGTCACCGTAGCAAAGTACTACATTCCCAGTGGTAGATGTATTCAAGCACTAGATTATTCTCACCACAACAAAGATGGTAGTGTTGATAAAATTGCCGACTCGTTAAAAACAGCTTTTAAAACGAAAAATGGAAGAACCGTTTATGATGGTGGAGGTATATTGCCGGATATAGTTATTGACGAGATGAACTATAGCAATATAGCGAAAAGCCTGATGAAGAAGCATTTGATTTTTGATTATGCAACCCACTTTAACCTAACGCATGATTCGATTGTTAATGCAGAAACGTTTGCGTTGACGGACAAGGAGTATCAGGGTTTTGTATCCTTTCTTAACAATAAAGACTATGGTTATAAAACCAATATTGAAAAGGCGCTAGATAAAATGGTTGAAGAAGTACAACAGGATAGTATAGTATTGCAAGCGGTACATGTTGAATTAGAAGAACTAAAACGAAAATTGGAGATTAAGAAAAGTGATGACCTGCATACCTATAAAGAGCAAATAAAAATATTGCTCGAAGAGGAGATAGCTTCTCGATATTATTATCAACACGGACGATTAGAGTCATCATTTAGAAATGACAAACAACTAGATACCGCAATTTCAATAGCCAGAAATATGAAAGTATACAATAAGGTGCTTTCGCCACCAACTAAGAATTAACTGTCCTTTTGGTTAATTTTTTCGGCAACATTGTCAGGTGTTATAGCATTCATACATTTACATGCTGCGGGATTGTTTTTGCACGCTACGCATGAAATATTTTCACATAGGTAACTAGCATTTTTACCAATTGGTTGCCATCTTCCTGGATGCATAGGTTTAATTGGAGGGTAAATTCCAATTGCCCTTATTTCGCATGCGGAAGCTATATGTAATGGTCCTGTGCTCGCCGCTATTAAAACATCTGCTTCATTAATAAACGCAATAAATTGGCTTAGGCTAAATTTGCCCGCAACATTAACAACGTGCTCTGGTAAGGAATCAGTCCAGCTTTTTAAGAAAACCTTATCGGTTTCAGTTCCACTAATAAAAATCTTGTACGCATTTTCGGGTAGCAACTTTATTAAGGCATTAAAATTATCAAGCCCCCATTCGCGTGCACTGGCGTTAGACTTTGGGTGAAGTATAACGTTTGTTTTTGTACTATCAAATAACGAGGAATACTCTTTATTTAGCTTAGCTGTTTTAGTGAAACCAATGTATTGATAAAGTTTATCTATGCTAGGGATTTTTTCAATTCCTATACCAATAAGCAATTTGCAGTTTAATTGTGCCTCATGTAAGGTTGACTTTTTACGGCTTAATGGAATAAGTTTGTTAACTGTATTTAAATGGAAAACCCTATTTGTTGTACCAATTCTAAGTTTAATTTTTGCTTTTTTAGCAAGTGCAGCAACTTGTTTATTAGGAAATACATGTATAATCGCATCGGCATTATACTTCTTTAAGGCATTAGCTGCCTCCAATTTATTTAGATTAAGTAAGTCATCAGCATTTATAAACCCATCAACATATTCACAACAGCTTATTACTTCTTTCGTATATGTTTTACCCAAGAACAAAACGTTGGTTTTTGGATAATATTTCTTTATCAAACCACACATAGGAAAAGTAAGAATCACATCTCCAATTGCGTCTGGCCTGCTTATAATAATGGTATTTAACGTAGTATTAAGTGGCACGCTATTTTAATTTGTTTAGTGATAGGGCACGTATTTTTTTGTATTTAAGGTACGTTGCGTAAGCGGATATGCGTGAGATAGTAAATCCCGTTTTGCCATCTAATACTCCAAGCTTTATAATATAGTCACGTATAAACTTTACAATTGGACTAAAAACAAGTGTTAAAATAGAGGCCTTTTTTCCTTGTTTAAACTGTTCTTTTGCTAATATATCGGTAAAGTAATTAACTTGTTTGTAGTGGTCTTCAACCGTGTAGTAACTATAATGCAGTATGTCGCCTTTTAAAAACCCTGTATTGGCATCGCCATTATGTAGTTCATATTTATCGTGAGGGTTTACACCCTTCCACATACCTTTAGTAGAATTCCATAAACGCAACTTTTTGTCAGGATACCATCCGCAATGCCTCACCCATTTACCGCAATAGTTGGTAAGCCTGTTCATATAATATCCATCTTTTTTCCAATCTTTTTTTATGGCTTTAATTGAACTTTCCAAGGTTTCATCTACTGCTTCATCAGCGTCCAAAGAGAGCACATATGGGTGCTTAGCCTGTGTTATTGCCCAGTTTTTTTGTTCTATATGTCCCTCAAATTTGTGTTCAATAAAACGCACTCCTTTTGATTCGCAAATTTTTTTGGTATCATCTTTGGAGTAGGAATCTATAACAACAATATCATCTGCAATGTTTTTAACAGAATCTATACATCTGCCAATGTTTTTTTCTTCATTGAAGGTGATTATTACTACGGAAAGTTGAACCATTCGAAAATGAATTAATCGCTTAAAAATAAGAAATATTTTAGAGTGTGATTTATTGTGGAAAGGTTACAAGTTGGCTTGTATAAGGCTTGTTTGTTATTTGTTAAATTTGTACATTATACGAAACTTGAAATAAGATTATGTTTAAGTTAATTCAATCTCAAAAATTATTACAAAAGCTTTCACCGCAGCAAATTCAGTTAATGAAAATGCTGCAATTGCCAACTGTTGCGCTTGAGCAAAGAATTAAAGAGGAGTTAGAGTTAAATCCGGCATTAGAAGAAGGTATAGATGAGGAATCATCCGTTAATGAAGACGAAATTGTGGCTGATAATACTGATGAAGGTGATTTGCATAGAGACGATTTTAGCATAAGCGACTATATGAATGAAGATGAAGGTGCGTCGTATAAAACTAGAATCAGCAACACTGGACCAGATGATGAAAAGAAGGAAATTCCTTTTTCCGTGGGCACCTCATTTCAAGAGCGTTTGTCGAGTCAATTGGGCTTACGTGATTTAAATAATCATGATTATCAAATTGCAGACTATTTAATAGGCAATTTGGACGATGATGGCTACTTGAGGAGAGATCTTTCAGCTATCGCGGATGACATTGCCTTTTCTCAGAACATTAATACCTGTCTCTTATACACATCTCCGAGCCCACGAGACCCGGAATAAT
>CAXHCC010000089.1:0-10397 GCA_964014945.1 uncultured bacterium
CTACACAACGCACATCGTCGGCAGCGTCAGATGTGTATAAGAGACAGGCCGTTGGTATTGGAATTGAGTGGGGTATGCGTAAAACTTTTACGGATTATTTAGATGATGTTAGCACCAAATATTACGATACAGAATTGCTACGAGAAGCGGCAATAGAGCAAGGGAAAAGTGAATTTAAACTGGTTTATCTCTCCGACCCGAGCATCGGAACGGACCAAAATTATGGCAATGCAGGAAAACAAAGAGGGAATCCTCAAACCAAAGACTGGTACTCATTTTTTGGAGTAATCCTTACAATAAAAATTGCTAGGGAGCCAATTTGCATAGGTGCTATGTACATTTAATTTTATAGTTGCGTAATAAATAATGAACGACAAAGAAGTTGGAGTAAGCCTAAAAGAAAAAATTGACAAGGACAAGTTGCCCAAGCATATTGCAATTATTATGGACGGTAATGGCAGGTGGGCTAAAAGCAAAGGTGAGCAAAGAGCCTTTGGTCATGAAGTTGGTGTTAAATCAGTAGATGAAGTGGTGGAAGCTGCCACTGAAGCAGGTGTAAAATTCTTAACCATGTATACCTTTTCTACTGAAAATTGGAACAGGCCACAAGCTGAGGTAAATGCAATTATGAAACTTTTGGTGCATACGATACATGCTAAGACTGAAAAATTAAGTAAAAATGGGGTTCGTTTACTTGCCATTGGCGACCTAAATAGTTTACCAGGCAATTGTAATGAAGAATTACAAAAATCTATTGACGCTACTAAAGACAATACTCGGCTTACACTTGTTTTGGCTTTAAGCTATAGTTCTAAGTGGGAAATTGTTGAGGCTGTTAAACAAATAAGTAATAAAGTAGCCAACAATGAGTTAAAAGCAGAAGCAATAAGTGATGATACCATAACGAAACACTTGAGCACTGCCAACATTCCTGACCCTGAATTAATGATTCGAACGGGTGGCGAACACCGAATAAGTAATTACTTACTATGGCAACTTGCTTATTCTGAATTGTATTTTACAGATACCTTATGGCCCGATTTTAGAAAAGAAGAATTTTATGCTGCCATTCTTGATTACCAAAATCGTGAAAGAAGATTTGGAAAAACCAGCGAACAAGTAACGTCGTAATTATAATGAGGAATAATACAATAGCCTTACTTTGTTTACTTCTCTTATCGTTTAGCGTTAACGGCCAAATAGTTGATTATTCAACCGCTAAAGAATATTCTGTTGGAGGTATCATCGTTGATGGCGCTAATCATATAGACCACAAAGTTATTACTCTGCTATCAGGCATAAGAATAGGCGATAAAGTTCAAGTACCCGGCGACCAGTTTTCAACTGCCATTGAAAACATTTGGAAACAAGGCTATTTTGATGACGTGCAAATACTCATCAATAAAATTGATGAAAATGTAATTTACTTAATTATAAAAGTGGTGGAGCGGCCTAGGTTAATTAAATATACCTTAACCGGAATAAAGAAAAGTGAATCGGAAGATTTACGCCCTTTTATTAACCTTCGTAAGGGCCGCGTGTTAACTGATGGCGTAATTGCGGCTACCAAACAAACCGCAAAAGAGTTCTTTATTGAAAGAAGTTACATGAATGTTAAAGTAACAACAGAATTAATCAAGGATGATGTTAAAGAGAATAGTGCTGTTTTGGCCATCACCATTGACAAAGGAAGTAAATCACATATTAAAGACATCAATTTCATTGGGCTTCAAGAAATAAAAAAAGGAAAAGCTTACAGAAAGTTTAAAGAAACCAAGCGGCGGCGATGGTGGAATCTATTTAATTCGGGCAAGTATGTAGAAGAAGATTATCTGGCCGATAAAAAAGCGATTATTGCCATGTACAATGAAAAAGGTTTTAGAGATGCAAAGATTATTCGGGATTCAATTTACCGAATAGATGAAAAGCATCTAAGTATTGACGTTGTAATTGATGAAGGTCATAAGTATTATTTCAGAAATATTACGTGGGTAGGCAACAGTAAATATTCAAGTAAAAAACTTAGTAGAATATTGGGTATTAACAAAGGAGATGTTTTTGACCAAACGAGATTAGATACGCGTTTACACATGAACCCTAACGGAGCAGATGTGTCTTCATTGTATATGGATAACGGCTATTTGTTTTTTAACTTAAACCCTGTAGAAATAATGGCTACAGAGGACTCTATAGACTTTGAAATAAGGATATTTGAAGGCAAGCAAGCCACTATTAACAAAGTTACGGTTGTAGGCAACACTAAAACAAATGACCATGTAATTTTACGTGAATTACACACCCAGCCTGGCCAATTGTTCAGAAGATCGGACATAATACGATCGCAAAGAGAAATTGCCCAACTCGGTTATTTTGACCCAGAAAAAATGGGCGTACTACCAATTCCAGATCCTTTATCCGGAACGGTGGATATTGAATATACGGTAGAAGAAAAACCATCAGACCAAATAGAACTTTCTGGAGGCTATGGTGGCGGAAGACTAGTTGGAACATTGGGTATATCGTTTACCAATTTTTCAGCTAAAAACTTCTTTAAAAAAGATTCTTGGCGCCCTTTACCTTCTGGTGATGGTCAAAAACTAAGTTTACGAGCACAATCGAACGGTGCACAATTTCAGTCGTATAGCTTATCATTTACTGAACCCTGGTTAGGTGGTAAAAAACCACAATCATTAAGCTTTAGCACATATTATTCCATACAATCAAATGGACTGCCAAAGTCTGACGTTGACAGAACCTCGTTAAATATATTTGGTGTTTCTGTTGGATTTGGTCAACGTTTGAAAAAGCCGGACAACTATTTTCAGTTATATCAAGAGTTTAACTACGAATACTATACACTGAAAGATTTTAGCACTTTTTTATCATTTAGTAACGGGTTTTCTTCAAACATATATTACCGAGTATCCCTACAACGAAATTCGGTGGATAAACCAATTTTTGAAACGCGTGGCTCCAAGATTTCATTAACCGGGCAATTCACACTGCCTTACTCATTATGGAACGGAAAGGACTATAACAGTCCAACACTATCCGATCAAGAACGTTATGAGTTTGTTGAATATCAGAAATACAAATTCACCACCACTTTTTTTACACCAATTACTAATAAAAAAGGAGCTGATGGAAAAGATGCGCGTAATTTAATTCTAAAATCTTCCGCAGGGTTTGGTTTCTTGGCACCGTATTCAACACGTACTGGAGAGGTGCCATTTGAACGGTTTTATCTTGGCGGAAGTGGATTAACAGGCTTTACCTTAGGAGGTAGAGAGATAATTGCACTAAGAGGCTATGATGACAATGGATCGGTTTCTCCGGAAGGAGGGGCATCATTTATCAGCAAATATAGTATGGAATTAAGATTCCCGATATCACTAAACCCTCAAGCTACCATATTTGTATTAGGTTTTGCAGAAGCAGGCAATTCATGGAACAAAGCGAAAGACTTTAACCCATTTGATGTTAAAAGATCAGCCGGAATTGGCTTACGTTTATTTTTACCAATGTTTGGCTTGTTAGGGTTTGATTATGGATGGCGACTTGATGAATCTGACTACTCGCCCTTTGTACCAAAAAGTCAATTTCACTTTACCATTGGTGCCACACTTGGAGAATTGTAAAACTAACTCATGCTAAATCAATTTACCAAATGAAAAAAATACTCTTTATACTAAGCATTCTAATTGCGAGCAATACGAGCTTATTTGCGCAAAAATTCGCTTATGTAGATACCGACTATATCTTGGAGCAATTCCCGGAATATCAGGAAGCACAACAAAAATTAAATGAATTATCAGCCAAATGGCAAAAGGAAATTGAGGAAATGTTTGCAGAAGTTGAAAAATTGAAACAAGCCTATAAATTGGAACGAATATTGCTTACTGAAGAAATGCAGGCCAATAGAGAAGCAGGCATTTTGGAAAAAGAAAAGCAGGCAATAGAATTACAAAAAGAACGCTTCGGCATTAACGGTCAACTATTTAGAAAAAGACAAGAATTAATTAAACCTATTCAAGACAAAGTTTATAGCGCCATTAAATCTGTTGCAAATAAGTATGGATATTCCATTATCTTTGACAAATCTAATAGCATTTCTATGCTTTATGCCAGCAAAAAATTAGATAAAAGTGAATTAGTATTAAAACAATTAGGATACGGAAAAACAAAAAAGAAATAAATAAATAGAAATACCATGAAAAACGTTATTAAAACTTTAGCCATTGTAGCCGCACTTTTGACATTTACCTCTACTACAGTTAATGCTCAGAAAATTGCACATATAAATCGCGACTCACTAATTTCAAAAATGCCAGAATGGAAACAAGCACAGGATTCTGTAAAAGCTTATGCAGCTGAGTTGGAACAGTTAATTGCAGGAATGAGCAACGAATACCAAGCAAAGTTAACCAGTTACGAAGCAACTTATAAAGACTTGCCAGAAATATCTCGTGCAGCTAAAGAGCAAGAAATTAAAGACCTTGGGCAAAGAATTCAGGATGTTCAGCAAAGAGCTCAAATGGACTATCAAAACTTAACTACTTCTTTAACAGAACCTATTTACGAGAAAGCCAACAACGCTATAAAGGCCGTTGCCAAAAAGAACAACTACAGATACGTTTTGGATACAAGTTCTCAGGTGATCATTTATTACCAAGACTCTGACGATATTTTTGTACTTGTTGCAAAACACATGGGCTTGTCACTGTAGTAGTTAATATTAACAATTCTGTAATCGAGTCAGTTCAAGTAATCAACCATATTAGCCTTGAGCTTAAGCGATCCGTATAACATATTAATAGCGATAAGCATTTTGATAGTGCTTTCGTACTTTTTTAATATGTTTTCCGAAACATTAAAAATTCCGTCGGTAATATTATTATTGGCCACCGGAATAGCGCTAAATTATGTTGGCGGATATTTGGGCTATACCATTCCTGACACAAAGTTTTTATTAGAACTACTGGGAATTGTTGGCCTAATATTTATTGTATTAGAAGGAACACTGGATTTAGAATTAAAAAAGAAAAAAGTACCGTTAATAGGCAAATCACTTCTTGCTGCAGTGCTAATTCTTGTAGCTACATGTAGTATAATTGGCTTTATCTTATATGAGCTACTCGATATCCCAATTCGTAATGCTATTGTATACTCTGTTCCGTTAGGGGTAATAAGTAGTGCTATAGCCATCCCCAGCGTTGGCACCCTTAGCGACAAAAAAAAGGAGTTTATTGTATACGAAAGCACGTTTTCTGACATATTAGGAATTATGATATTTAATTATGTAATTCTTGACAACCTATTGAGTAACGATTCCATTATTACCTTTTTTATACAGCTACTAATTATTATTGGTGTTTCTATTTTTAGCACCGTGTTTTTACTTTTCTTGCTTAATTATACGCGATCTCATATTAAATTCTACCTCATTTTTGCTATTCTAATACTGATATATTCCATTAGTAAAATGTTTCACCTTCCTTCACTCCTGCTCATCTTAATTTTTGGTTTAATGCTAAACAACGCTGGGCTATTTATTAAAGGTAAATTAGCTAACTATCTGCACTTAGAACATTTAGGACAGGTTACAGCTGAATTAAAATTAATTACTTCGGAAACCGCGTTTATTGTTCGTACATTCTTTTTCCTCATTTTTGGATATAGCATTAATTTAATTTTGCTACAAGAATTAGATACGGTGGTAATTGGCAGCTTAATTATTATTACCATTTTAATTACTCGGCTTATCTTTTTGAGGTCTATTTCCTATAAGCATGTTTTTCCAGAAGTGTTTATTGCTCCGCGTGGATTAATTACAATAGTATTATTCTATAGTATCCCTCCACACCTTCAGTCCATTGCCTTTAGCGAGGGTATTTTGTTTTATGTAATTATTGTATCCAGTATAATTATGATGTTGGGTATAATGTTTAGTGATACAAAATACCGTACAGAACTTGATGATATTTAGCAATAAAGTGCATCCATTCAGTTAAGTAAGGGAAGAAACAATTATTGCATTCATAAAATTTTGAAATCGTAGCTCGTTCAGCTACCTTTGCGTGCTTAACAAGCAAAATTAGATAGTGCAATGAAAATATCTTATAGCTGGTTTAAAAACTATTTGCCGGCCTTTGAAGAAAAGGTTGCTCTATCTGTAGAGGAAGTTGGTGTATTACTTACTGATTGCGGGCTGGAAATAGAAGCCATTGAAACATACGAAACTGTTCAAGGAGGGTTAAAAGGAATTGTTGTTGGGGAGGTTAAAACAAAAGAAAAACATCCTGATGCAGACCGACTGAGTATAACTACCGTAGATATTGGCAAAGAAGAATTACTAAATATTGTTTGTGGCGCACCAAATGTTGAAGTAGGTCAAAAAGTAATGGTTGCCACCATAGGTACAACCCTTTATTCGCAAGAAGGAGAATCCTTTAAAATTAAAAAATCAAAAATTAGAGGGCAGTTATCTGAAGGAATGATATGTGCAGAGGATGAATTAGGACTAGGTAATTCACATGAAGGAATTATGGTGCTTGACCCTGCTACACCGGCTGGCATTGCTGGAGCCGAATATTGCTCTTCAAGCGATTCATTGCCTACCATAGAGGAAGATACCGTATTTGAAATTGGTTTAACCCCTAACCGCTCTGATGCTACTTCGCACATTGGTGTAGCACGTGATTTGGTGGCAGTTGTTAATTGTTTGAACCAACTAAAAAACAAACAAGAGAATAATCTTTCTTTATCAACACCTGACATAGATAACTTTAAAGTTGATAACACTTCTCTTCCAATAACTGTAGAAGTAGAAGATAATGAATTGTGTCCGCGCTATTCAGGCTTAACAATAAGTAACGTTTCGGTTGCCGAATCGCCTAATTGGCTAAAACATAAATTACAAGCAATTGGCTTAAGGCCAGTAAATAACGTTGTTGATATTACCAATTACGTGTTGCATGAATATGGCCAACCCATGCATGCATTTAATGCGGATAAAATAAGCGGCAATAAAGTAATTGTTAAAACGCTTCCTGAAAAAACCAAATTTACCACCCTAGATGAGGTTGAAAGAGAATTATCATCCAACGACTTGATGATATGTAATGCAGAAGAAGCAATGTGTATTGCGGGTGTTTTTGGTGGTAAAGACTCAGGAGTTACGGAAAGTACAAGCAATATATTTTTAGAAAGCGCTTACTTTAATCCTACTACGGTTCGTAAGTCTTCTAAACGTCACGATCTTAAAACAGATGCATCGTTCAGGTACGAAAGAGGGGCAGATCCTAACATTACGGTTGTTGCGCTAAAACGTGCGGCCCTATTAATTAAAGAATTGGCTGGAGGTGAAATATCTTCAGAAATTGTAGATATATACCCCAAAGCCATCAATAATTTTTCAGTTGAGTTTTCTTTTGATAAATGCAACCAATTAATTGGAAAAAGCTTAGATAAATAATTAATTAAAAACATTCTTATTTGGTTAGATATTGTTATTGAAAATGAAAGTGAAGACACGCTTCAACTATCTGTTCCGGCGTTTAAAGTAGATGTTACACGTGAGCAAGATGTAATAGAGGAAGTGCTACGCGTATATGGCTATAATAACGTTGAAATACCTAGTACGTTAAACTCTTCTATTCAATTTTCTACTAAACCTGATCACGAAAAAATTCAAAATACCGTAGCCAACTTGTTAAGCAATAACGGGTATTATGAAATGATGTGTTTGTCGTTAACAAAAGGCGATTACGCTGAACAACTTAAGGATATAGATGCAAAGCAAAATGTTAGCATGCTCAACCCATTAAGTAGCGATTTAAATGTGTTGAGACAAACCATGCTATTTAGCGGACTGGAAACCATCGCCTACAATCAAAATAGAAAACAAGCGAACCTTAAGCTGTACGAATTTGGAAAAACGTACTTGGTAAATGATACCGATGGCGGTAAAAAATATACAGAAAACAAAAACCTTTCTTTGTTTCTTACTGGTTTAAAACAAAGCGAAGGATGGAACAGTTCCAAAGACCAGTACAACTTTTATAGCTTAAAAGGCGTAGTACTTGGCATTATAGAACAGCTTGGAATAACTGGTTTTAAACTGCAAGAAAATGATAACCAAGCATTTTCAAATGGTTTAAAATACACTTGGAAAAAACAAGAATTGGTAAGTTTTGGAACCGTTTCAAAAGAAATTTGCAAGCTAATGGGCATTAAACAAGAGGTACACTATGCCAATTTTAATTGGAGTGTTTTAGTTGAAGCCCTGCAGAAAAACAAAGTAATGTATACTGAGGTTGCTAAATTTCCGGAAGTAAGAAGAGACCTTGCATTGCTACTTAATAACAACATTACGTTTAGTGAATTAGAGAAATTGGCATTTGAAGCGGAACGAAAAATACTGAAAGCCGTTAATTTGTTTGACGTTTATGAAGGAAGCAAATTACCTTCAGGCAAAAAATCATATGCACTAAGCTTTACCTTACAAGATAGTAACGCCACTTTAACCGATAAACAAATTGATAAGGTAATGGATAAGTTGATTAAAGTGTATCAGGAAAAAGTAAGCGCTGAGCTTCGATAAAAGTAGTCTACTTGCCAATATATGAACGCATTTCGCGTTAAAGCTATTTGCCTATCTTTATTTAATATGCGATTACGGGTATTAGCAATACTAACCATTTTGTTGTGTGCAACATCTTACGCACAAACGATTAACCTAGATATTGTTGCTCCAACAAATGCCAAATTACTGAATCGGATATCGTATTCAAAAGTACATGCTAACAAACAAGAAGCAGAAGCAGAATTAGAGCGTGTATTGTTTGTATGCTATAGCAGCGCCTACATAACCGCATCATACGACAGTATTATTCGCGACAGCGCACAAGTACATGCGTACTTAAACTTTGGTACAAAATACAATTGGGCCTTTCTAAAAAATGGAAATATAGACGAAGGCGTGCTTAGTGAGTTAAGGTTCCGAGAAAAGTTGTATCAACAAAAGCCCATACACTATAAAGAAATTATTGCACTACAAGAAAAACTTATTGTTTACTACGAAAACCATGGTTATCCATTCGCCTCTGTTAAGTTGGACAGTGTAAATATTAATGATTCCACCATATCTGCATACTTAATGCTTGTCAAAAACAAAGAAGTAGTAATAGATAGTGTATTGATTAAAGGCAGTGCCATTATATCTCCTAAGTTTATACATAACTATATTGGCATTAGTCCGGGTGATGCTTATAACGAAGAAAAGATTAAAACACTAGACACACGTATAGCAGAATTGCCATTTGTGTTAAGCAAATCACCATCCAGTGTACGTTTCAGTAATACTAACAACAAGTTGTCTCTTTTTTTAGACAAGAAGCAAGCGAGTCAGTTTGATGGCATTGTTGGTATATTACCTGACAACCAAACTAACAAAGTGGTTTTTACAGGCGACCTACACTTAAAATTACACAACGTACTAGCAAAAGGAGAATTAGTTGACGTTAATTGGAGGCGCTTGCAAACCGAAACCCAAGATTTAAAATTAAATATTATTTACCCGTTTTTATTTAACAGTCCTTTCGGAATTGATTACAACTTAAAACTGTACAAGCGAGACACCACATTTTTAACCGCTACCAACAACATAGGTGTACAATACTTATTAATTGGCCGAAACTACATTAAACTTTATTATGAAAACAAATCATCCTCCTTATTATCAACTAACGGACTTGCTAATTTAACAAGCCTGCCAACCTATGCCGATGTAAATAACAACACCTATGGCTTTGGCTTTAACTACGAAAAATTAGATTACAGAATAAACCCTAGAAAAGGGTATACTGTACAACTAAATACAGGTGTAGGTGTAAAAACCATTAAAAAAAATGCTAATCTAAACCCTGTTGTTTATGATAGTATCCAATTGAAATCAACTCAGTACAGTGGTAATATAATTGCATCCTGGTTTATACCCATTCTTAATCAAAGCACCCTTAAAATTGGTGTCCAGTCGTCTTATATAGCAGGTAAAACTGTATTTCAAAATGAAATTTTTAGAATTGGTGGTTTAAAAACTTTGCGAGGTTTTGATGAAGAGTCAATATTTGCTTCTAGTTATGTTATAAGTACTTTGGAGTATCGTTTTTTATTAGAGCAGAACTCCTATTTATATTTATTTATGGATGGCGCCTATTACGAAAACAACACGCTTGCCACTTATACAAGTGATACGCCTATCGGATTTGGAGCAGGTATAAGCTTTGAAACAAAAGCTGGCATATTTTCCATTAACTATGCTTTGGGCAAACAGTTTAGTAACCCCATCGACTTACGATCGGGAAAAATACACTTTGGTGTTGTTAACTATTTTTAAT
>CAXHCC010000090.1:0-10340 GCA_964014945.1 uncultured bacterium
CTACACAACGCACATCGTCGGCAGCGTCAGATGTGTATAAGAGACAGACCAATTGGTGAAGGCTTTGTGTCTCCAGGGGATGGTAGAATTTTGGCATTTGATAAGGTAAGCGATGTAAATAATTTTTTCGTGAAAGGCAGGGCATTTACCTTGGAGGAATTTTTGGGCAATGAAAAACTTGCCGGGCGCCATAAAGATTCGAGTATGATTATTCTTCGTTTGGCACCTAACGATTATCATAGATATCATTTTCCATACGATGGGCATGCATCCAAAAGCACTAACATAAGAGGAAGGTATTATTCTGTTTCGCCATATGCATTGGTAGGTAATTTTACCAAAGTGTTTTGTGAAAATAAACGTGCCTATTGTACCTTAACCACTAAAGATAAAGGAGAGGTTGTAATTGCACCGGTTGGGGCAACCATGGTGGGTAGTATTTTCGAAACCTATACCGCCAATTCAGAAATCAGAAAAGGTGATGAAATGGGCTATTTTGCTTTTGGCGGCTCTACCTTGGTATTGTTAGTAGAAAAAGGAAAAATTAAAATCGCACAAGATATTTTAGATAATACCAAACAAAAAATTGAAACGCTTGTGCAAATGGGCGAAACCATTGCAGCGTAGATGAATAATAACAACTCTATTTATATGTTCATGTTACACTTAGTGTAACTTTTAATTATTAAACTCGTTACCACCAAAATGGATCTATTAACAGATACTTGCGACTTTGAAGAAATTGAGTTGTCAGATGATTATGCGGGTAAAGTAAAAGCTACATTAATAAAGCCTAAAACCAATACAGGCAATAGAAAAAGCATTCTTTTCTTACATGGCATAATCGATTACTTTTTTCATCATCATGTAATAAAGGAGTTTAACCAATTTGGTTTTGATGTATATGGTTTAGACCTTCGTAAGCATGGCAGGTCTTATTTAGAGCATCAACGATTATATTATTGCAAGTCTTTAGATGAGTATTTCGAGGAGATAACCTATAGCCTTAAACGTATCCGTTCTATTACTGATCAACCAATATTTCTGGCAGGTCATTCTACTGGTGGCTTAACCGCATCATTATATATGAATAAAGGTGAAGCAAAGGATTTGGTAACCGGCTTGCTATTAAATTCGCCATTGTTAGAGCTGCCAATTTCTAAACCTTTAAAGCAAATTACGCGCGCCGCGTGTATGGTATTTTTAAATGTACATTCAGAAATGCCCGTACTTTGGAATGTACGACGATACGTGGGTAAAACTTATATAAGGCAACATGTAGTTAAAGGAGGTGAATGGAACTTTAATATAGATTGGAAAGGGGGTAAACCATTTTGGTTATATTATTCGTGGTTGGATGCGGTGATAAAAGGAACCGATTTTTTACACCATAAGTCTAACATTACGGTTCCAGTTCTGTTGATGCATTCCTGGAAATCATATACTGGTGGATATGAATCTGATAAAGTATTAAATGTAGAAGACTTAAAAAAGCATGGTCCCAAATTAGGCAATAACGTTCAGTTGTTAGAAATTGAAAAAGGTGTTCATGATATCTTCTGCTCTAGAAAAGAGGTGCGTGACTATGCATTTAAGCAAAGTGCTGAGTGGGCCGAGAAAGTGATGAAGAATAGTTAGTGCGGCATTTCATTTGCTACCAGCTTAATTAGGGCAATTTTAACGTTTTCTTATCAAATCAATTCTATTATAATTACCCCAAAAACATTCAAACAGTATTGCAACTGGCATGCACTTAAATGTGATTACGCTTTGTTTATAGTCATATAAATCAATTTACTTACAACAAGAACTTAGCAACTACTGTAAGTGAACAACGCAGGAATATTGATTCTGCGAGAATTAAATTAATTGAAACTAAGGAAGAGTTGTAATGGAATAGTTAAAGGACTTTATTCGGCTAATAGTTCTTTGTTTTCTTCATGCATTAATACCACCATCCCTTCAGATAAACCGGTTTGAGGAACGATGGTTTGTTTTATTTTGGCTTTGTTCATAATGGCCAAGTATATTTTGGAAAAGGGTAAAATTACATCAGCGCGATCGGGCTTCAAGCCAAAAACTTTCATGCGCTCTTCAAACTGATATGAACGTAACTCCTCTGTTAATGCCACAATGTTTTTAGTGCTTAAGTACTTGTTTCCGTTTGGTTTGGCCATTTTGTTAAACCGGCCAATGTTACCACCTGATCCAATAGCAATTATGGAATCGTAACCTGTGGTTGCTTCCTGAATCCAATTCTTAAATGATTTCCAATACGCCTTCTCTATTTGCTTATACATCATTCTAATGGTGCCAATTTTAAAGCTTTTAGAGTCCACTAATTTATTGTTCGCAAACAAAGAAACCTCCGTACTTCCTCCTCCTATATCTACATATAAATAAGCATTCTTCTGCTCAAGCTTCTTTTCAATATGGGTAGAAAAAATTATGTCGGCTTCTTCTTCACCACTTATAACTTCTATGTTAATGCCTGTTTCATCTAAGACCCTTTTTACTACTGAATGGCAATTATTTGCTTCACGCATAGCCGAGGTAGCACACGCGCGTGTTTTTTTAGGTTGGTATACATCAATAATCTGTTTATAACCTTTTAGGGCGGTAATTAAAAGTTCTATTTTTTCATTAGAAATCTCTCCATTATTAAAAGTGTCTTCACCCAGCCGAACTGGCAATCGTATAAGGTTGGCCTTTTTATAGATTGGGCCATTTATGGTATCAAATACGTATGAAATATATAACCTTATTGCATTAGACCCAATGTTTATTGCCGCATAGGTTAAATATTCGCGTTTCATTCTTTCTGTTTCGATAGCTTTTTAAAGTACGAATAAATGGCGTTTTGCGAACGTACTATTTTTTTGTTTTTGGCAGCTATCTTATAATTATTATTTTGCTCAGCATTAATTATACGTGCTTTGCAATTGTCATTAAATTGTAAATCTAATACTGTTACTATGGTTTCTTGAATGTGCTTATCGTAAATAGGAACCGCTACTTCTGATCGGTTATCTAAATTACGTGGCATCCAATCGGCCGAAGTAATGTAATATTTGTTATCACCTGCGTTGCAAAATACAAAAACTCGGGCATGTTCTAAATACTTATCTACAATACTTATCACTTCCATATTTTCACTAATACCTTTAAGTCCTTGAGCAATAGAGCACATTCCTCTAACTATTAATTTTACTTTAACCCCTTTTTGAGAAGCCTTATACAGCTTATCTGTCATGCCTCTATCAACCAAGTTGTTGAGCTTTATGGTAATAAAAGCAGGTAACCCTTTTGAGGCATTACTAATTTCAGCATCTATGAGTTTACTAAAATGTTTACGCATAGAAAACGGCGAAACGACCAACTCTTGAAAACTTTTTATGCGTGCATTGTTTTTATAAAATTGAAATAATGCTTGAACATCATTTGCAATGGCCTTGTGTGATGTAAGTAAACTCATATCGCTATACACGGTAGCTGTTTTTTCGTTGAAGTTACCGGTGCCAATATGAGCGTAATGCGTTAATCGGTTCTTTTTTTCTCTTCTCGAAATCAACAAAATCTTTGAATGCACCTTAAGTCCAGGTACACCGTAAATAACTCTTGCACCTTCATCTTTTAATTTTTGTGCCCAATAAATATTATTCTCTTCATCAAATCGTGCTTGTAACTCTATTACTACGGTAACCCTTTTACCATTTTTTATTGCATTGAGCAAGGCATTGGTAATTTTAGAGTTATTAGCTACCCTATACACAGTGGTGCTTATTGCGGTAACCTTAGGGTCTATAGAAGCTTCGCGTAAAAAATCGATAATGTGATGAAATGATTGATAGGGATAGGTGAGCAATATATCTCTCTTTTTTAGAACATCAAATGTAGAAGCATTAAAGTGCAAATTTGGATGATTCAAAGGGGATGTGGGCTTGTTTAACAAGTCTTTTCTACCCATATCCGGAAAGTCCATGAAATCTTTAAAGTTATGATACCTACCACCGGGTATAAGGTTTTCGCTTTTACGCAGCTTCAATAATTTAGAAATGTAGGTCAATACAATTGAAGAGATATCACTGTCGTACACCAAGCGAACAGGTACACCTCTTTTTCGTTTTTTTAAACTTCCTGATACACGTTTTACAATGTTTCGGGAAAACTTGTTATCAATATCTAATTCAGCATCCCGTGTTAATTTAATGGTGTATGCCGCAATGGAGGTGTATTCCAACACCGAGAATATATCATCTAAGCAATATCGTATAACATCGTCTAACAATACTATGTAGTTCTCTTCTTTGTTTTTTGGTATTATCAAAAATCGAGACACTACACCAGTGGGAATTTCAAGTAAGGCAAATTTTGCCTTTTTGTTTTTATCCACTAACTCTACAATAAAGTAAATAGATTTATCTACTAGATAAGGAAATTGTGGAGCTGTTTCCAGCATAATTGGGTTCAGTGCTGGTAATACTTTTTGCCTGAAATACTCTCTAACAAAATCGCTCTTCTCTTTAGGAATTTGTTTTTCGTTAATTAAGTGTACTCCTTCATTGGATAGCGTTTTGAAAATTCGTTTATACGCTTTCTCAAAACGTTTTTGCTGCTGTAAAACCTTTTTCTGAATTTTGTTTAACAGTTTAGCAGGGTTGTTTTCCAACTTGGCTATTTCAGCTTGCACATTGTCTGCTATAATAACTTTACGGTTAACATTAGCTACACGTACCCTAAAAAACTCATCTTGGTTATTGGAATAAATGCCCAAAAACTTAACCCGCTCAATTAATGGAACAGTTTCGTCTTCAGCTTCTTGCAATACACGTTCGTTAAAGGATAGCCAACTAAGTTCGCGATTTACAAAGGGATACTTTTTTTTCATATACTAATTCCTCCTTCACATAAATAATCTTATCCAAAGATAAGCTGAGTAAGGATTAGAAAAACATTATTTACAATAAGATAACGTTAAGTTCAGTTATTAAATTGTTATTAAGTAGTTTTAATGTAGTATCACTAAATAACGAATAACTATCAGTAGGAATTGCTGAAAACCATTATGTCTCTTGGCTAAGTTTAGTTCATTAATGGCTTGAAGCTAATATAGAGTGTCGTAAATAGATGCAGCAAGAGATGGGATTATTTGATTAATAATAGGGGGTGCTACCGAAGGTAGATTGGGGATAAAATTCGAACCTCTTGCCTTCGGCAAGGAAGCTGATAAAGCTCTTTTTGGGTACTAACGACCCCGCTATGAAAAGTGCGGAATGGGAAAGGCGGAAGTCTTTCCAATCTGCACTGAGCCAAAGCTGAGGCTTTTGTTTTTATTTTTTTTAAACCAAAGCGAAGCTTTGGCGTGCTTAATCAAAGTTATAAAGTTGCCCTTTGTACTGGCTCCGCAATTTTATATAGCGCATGTTGGCATTTGTTATTTTACTTAAATATTTTAATATAGTCTGTAAACCAATATTGTTTTCCTCTTTGGCCTCCCGTAATTTCATAGAGGATATTAATTTTTTCCAACTCATTTAATAATTTATACGCTGACGGCATCGAGACCTTTGTAATCTCGCTTACTTTATTTGCAGTGATGAGTGGTCTTTGGTACAAGTAAGAAATGACAGTGCGAGCATTATTGGTTCTGCTGCCCAATTTTTGAAGTTTTTCGTCAACTTCCTTTTGAAGTTTTAAAATTTGGTCAAAAGTATCAATACTACTTTTAGCCGTTTCAATTACCCCTACTAGAAAAAATTTGAACCATTGTTTTATATCATTACTGGTTCTGACTCGCATCAAGTTTTCATAATATAAATCCCTATTTCTCTCAAAAAAATCAGATAAGTAAAGAATGGGCTTTTTTAAAATTTCTTTTTCAACAAGGTAAAGAGTAATCATAAGTCTTCCAACCCTTCCGTTTCCGTCAAGGAATGGGTGTATTGTTTCGAATTGGTAATGAATTAATGCAACTTTTAATAGGTCAGGAAATAGAAACTCCTCGTTATGTGCAAACTTTTCCAGGTCTGCCATTAGATTAGAAATTTCTTGATGAATAGGAGGGATGAATATGGCATCTGATATGGATGCTCCGCCAATCCAATTTTGACTAGTTCTGAACTCACCAGGGATTTTATGTTTTCCTCTCACTCCTTGCAGTAGAATTTTATGGGTCTGCTTTATCAACCTTGATGAAAACGGAATTTTATCCAATTTTTTAACTGCAGAATCTAAGGCTTCAATATAGTTCTGGACTTCTTCCCAATCATCCCTTTTTTCTTCAGATATATCTGATTTATCCTGTAAAGCATCTTCAATATTCGTTTTTGTACCTTCTATTTTACTTGATTGGGTGGCCTCTTTAAGTACGTGCATGCTTATAAAGAGGTCAATATTAGGAACATAGTCAGAGTACATGTCTAACCTCCCTAATTGACGGTCTGCCTTACTTAAAAGAGTAATTATATCAATATCTTCAAGCAACCAGTTTCGGTTTATTGTCTCTGGTTGGAAACTTTTGTACGTCCCTTGGCTGATGTACGAGCCTGATTTAAATTTTTTCATAATTATTAATCAAAGCTAATTCTTATTTAAGAAATATGCAAAAATGTTTAACAAGGAGGTTGTTTAATAAACTATTTTGGAAAAAACTTAATTAGCTTGGGGTTGATTAATAAATGCCAACGCCTTGCTATACGTCTTGCGGTTTTGAGAATTCACTGTTTCAAATCTGCACGTAGCCGAGATTTTATATTTTGTTTTTAATTTATTTAAATTTAAACACCAAATTAAAGTATTGGCGAAGTTTAGGTCTTGCAGAATATATCTTGACCTACTAAGCCCGCATGACGTTATAGCATTTGTTGTGCACTGGTTATGTTATTCATTAACAATTGGCAAGAAACCATTTTCATCTAGCGCTTTTATTATTCCTCGTAGTAAAATCTTGTTTTGAAAGCTAATGATATACTTTCTGCTGTTTTCCTTTTCAGGAGTAATTAAGCCCTTGTTTTTAAGTTTCCTAATATTTCTTGAAATTTCAGCACTTAGTTTTCCTGAGAATATAGTTTTTAAATCGGCAGATTGAAATACTTGTTCGTTAATTGCGACTTGCAAAATTTTAAATTCTGTATCAGATAAGTGACCACTTTCTTTTGAGTAAGATATTGCTTTCGATAAAATATTATTTTTTAAAAACTTGTAGTCTAATAGTTTGTCAATTTTTTCGATTTCTATTTTTAGTCCACTTAATACATATTCAGACCATTCTATAATTCCAGATCTTGTTCCAGTGTCAGCTTTCGATAAATATTTATAATATTGATCTCTGTCATTACAAAATATTGCCGTAGGGTTAACAATTCTGCCAAGATTAACATTGAATCCTTGTTTTACAAGCATAGCGTAGGTAAATAACCTCACAGTTCTTCCATTTCCGTTTGCAAAAGGGTGAACCCATACAAAACGATGATGAGCAATTGCTGTTTTTAGTAAGTCATATTTAGAGGAATGAGTATTTGAAATAAAATTAAACAATTCATCCATATAACCTTCAACTTGAAATGGTGCGGGCGGTTTGTGATGAGAATTAGAAATACTAATATCGTGGCTTCTATAGATACCTGGGGTTTTATCTCCTTCTCCAATTGGAGGAGGAGTTAGCCCTTTGACAATATGTTTGTGTAATTCACTTGTGAATAGTTTTTTGATATCAATTCCTTCAATGTTGTCATCAATAAAAGACATTGAATTCTCAATATTTTCTATTTCACGAATGTTTTCATTTACAGTTTCTCCTTCTTCTGATTTATTTTCAATAAAATCAGTAATCGTAGTATTGTTTCCTTCTATTCTTGCTGAACCTATACTCTCAAGGGTGTGAAATATTCTTTTAAGTTGAAAAAACATTTTAGGGTGTGTTGAACCACCTAGTTCTTTTCTTCGTAAATAATCTAAATCAATTATTAGGTCTGTAATTGTAGAGCCAAAATCAGGTTCTACTAATTCTAAGTCGTAGTGCTTGAATTCTGACATTATTTAACAGGTTTATGGTTGATCATTTAACAAATATACTTAAAATATACCTGTAAGTGGTTGTCTTATAAAGAATAATGAATTCAATCGTTTAGTTGAATATTTAACATCTTTCGAAATATTAATTAACACTTTATAAAGAAGTTATTAACATTATTGAGGGTTATTTTATTTACTTGTGTACAACGTTTGGCTATGCCGTTTGTTTTACAATTTGGTTGACGTTTTTTCGTCAACCCTTAAATTAGCTAAAAACGGCTTGCGAGAAAAACGTTAACTGCGGCATAGGTTGTGTTACCACATGTAAAATAGTTTGTTTTTTTTTACGCCAGTTTTTTCATATGTTTGTACTATAAGTCTGCGAAACACGAAAGTCGACTCCATGTCGTTTTTTAAAGTAAAATTTAAAATTAGTGTTTATGTGGGCTTATCTTTTTTTCGGCAGTTAGTGGGTTGTCCTTGCCATAATAATTTTTCCAATTTTGATAGTTTTCTATATCATATAGATCAATAACAACCTTTATTTGATCTGCCAGATAATTGTAATATCTAGTTTCTCCTTTTTCGAAAACTCGTTGAACGGACCAGCAAAAATAGTCGGCGAGGTTGAGTAATGGGTCACGTGTTGGGTAGTTGACATTAAATACAACATCTGTCTTTATCTCAGCGCCCCAATTACTTTTGTTAAACCTTTGTTTAGCTTTAGCAAGAGCAAGTTCAAGGTTATGGTTTTTAGTGCTTTTTCCTCTTTCCGAAATATGTAAAACTAGTTTAGGGTGTTTTGTTAGTTTGTTCTTGAGCAAATGTGACAATAAATCCGCATAGAAGTATTCTTCTTTTCCTTTATGCTTAGTTTCATACCTTTCAATACTTTTTCTTCCTACTACCGCTTCAAAGCTGCAATTAATGGTTTTAACTAAGTCAAACATTTCTTTTCGAATTTCTGGAAGGTCATCAGTAGCATGTAAATAATAGCCATTACTATTAATTTTCTTCACTACACTTGGAACATGATAGTAGGAGTCTGAGGAAATTTTTTGTTGCAATTCGTTTATTTTAGAACGAACCTCATCAAGAGGGTCTTTTATTTTGACCATGCCAATTATAAAGGTGTTTGACACGCCATCGTTGCCAATAATATTCCTTTTCCCTTTCCCATAAAAGGTTGTGTCTCCTGCTTCATCTAAAAACCGATGAAAATCCTTGAGCTTTTTAGTCTTCATTTTAACTTAATTCGAAACCAACTTAAAGGTATCAAAATTAATATTAGCAGGAATTTTTTAGTGAAGGTGCATTGTTAATTGTAGATGTGTGGTAACGACCCCGCTATGAAAAGTGCGGAAAGAAATGCGATAGACTATCTTTTCGCACGAAGCCAAAGCAGAAGGTTTTGTTTTTATTTTTTCTTCATTTTAAAAACCAAATCTGCAAGATTTGGCTGGTTATTACTTGCACTAAAATAACCTTCTACGCACTAAAACCCTATGTTTGTTTCGGTTGTGTTAGGCACTTTAATTTTTTTTATTATTAAAATAAAAAATCCAATATGGTATAATTAGCGCGAAGCCACCTAATAAAAAGCCTATTGCCCTATACTTTTCCAAGTAACTTGCATAAACGATTGAGATAGGTACAAAGACGCTTAAGCCAACCATAAGTAAATACATCCAATTCTTTTCAAAAATCGATTTCTTTTTAGTGATTGTTGATTCATTGTATTTTTTAAATGCGTTTAGCTTGTTATCCAAGTCATAACAAAATGATGCCAAAGGTTGGCAGTCGCAATAATACTTGTTGGGGGCATATATAAAATATTTATTTCCATTTCTTAGGTTTAGACGCAATTCCGCACCGAATAATGTTACGGTTTGGTAGCTAAGAATTTCGTTGTATGGTATTTTACCTTTGAATAAAATAGTGTCCAGAAAAAGAGAATTATCTTCTATTACGGCTTTTCCCGATACAACAGATTTTTTGACGAAACTAAAGAATAATACAAAGGGTAAGATAATTGCCAATAACACACAACTGGATTGCGTGTCAGGGTTTGAAGTAATTATAGCACACGAAAAAAATATAATTGGCGTAATGACGAAACTTAGAATTGTTAATTTAATTGCAAATGAACGGTTTATATATGCAAAGTTGTACTCTTTCATTGCCATTTTAATTGCCTATTAACCTTTTTGTCTGTTTTGTTGTGATTAAAATGTACAAACCACGAACAATATTTAATTGTGCCTAACGTTTAGCTATGCCGTTTGTTTTACAATTTGGTTGACGTTTTTTCGTCAACCGTTAAATTA
>CAXHCC010000091.1:0-10333 GCA_964014945.1 uncultured bacterium
AAGCAAGTATGGTTTACGCAGGTGGCACAATCTGTATTTTCTTTTACCATAATTTCTAGGGGCTAATAATGTTGATTTGTGTGGCGCAAGGTAGAACGATTCTAGCATAAATAGTATGAAGTATAACAGAATAAAAGCTGCGAAATGTCATTTATTGGAAATGGATTAATAGGGTTAAAAAGCTATCCGAGTAAATCAGGGAGGTAAAATTTTATTAACAGTTTGTTGCTTTTTATATCATGAAGGCATGACCTGTATGTTGCAGATAGCAAACAACTTATACATACTATCACAAATGCAAGCCAAGTTGCTAAGGTTAAAGCTAATGCCTCGCTATTAATGGTTAATTAAAAAGGGTTATTTTCGCGGCATGGATACTTTGGAAGCTGCTCGAATGCAAATGGCAACATCAATGATTTTTCACATTGTGTTTGCTGCAATAGGTATGGTAATGCCCTTTTTTATGGTGGCGTCGCATTACATGTGGCTTAAAACAAACAACAGTAAATTTTTAAACCTTACCAAAGCATGGCAAAAAGGGGTGGCCATATTTTTTGTGGTGGGTGCCGTTTCAGGTACCATGTTATCTTTTGAATTGGGTTTGCTGTGGCCAACGTTTATGCTCTATGCTGGTCCTATTATAGGAATGCCATTTTCTTTAGAAGGTACCGCCTTTTTTGTGGAAGCTATTGCTTTTGGCTTTTACCTATACGGTTGGGACTCTATTAAAAGCAAATGGTTTCATTGGGGTACCGGTTTAATAGTGGGTATATCAGGATTCTCTTCTGGTATTTTGGTGGTTGCCGCTAATGGCTGGATGAACGCACCAAGCGGTTTTGATTATGTAGATGGACAATACTTAAATGTTGACCCCGTAAAAGCCTTGTTTAATGACGCTTGGTTTACCCAAGCCTTACACATGTCTTTAGCGGCGATTGTGGCGGTGGGCTTTTCAGCAGGGGGCTTACACCTGTACCAAGCTTATAAAAGAAGAAATGTAGCTTTTCATAAAGTAGCCTTTCGTATATCCTTAACCTTTGCCAGTATTGCTGCCATATTAATCCCTATCAGCGGAGATATATCCGCCAAAGATATTGCGGAGCGCCAGCCAGCTAAATTGGCGGCTATGGAGGCACACTACCATACTACTAAGGGTGCTGATTTATTGTTAGGAGGTATTGTGAATGAAGAAAAAAAAGAAGTTGACTATGCTGTTCATTTACCTAAGGCTTTATCGTTTTTAGCATTTGGCGATTTTGATGCGGAAGTAATTGGCTTGGATCAAATACCAGAAGATGAACACCCACCTGTTGCATTAACACATTATTGTTTTCAAATAATGGTGGGCAGTGGTTCCTTTTTAATGGTGTTGGGTATTTTGTTTTTGTTGAGTACAAAATATAAAAGATGGCAAACCCGACCTTGGTTTGTATACAGCTTTTTAATTGCCACACCTTTAGGTTTTATAGCTTTAGAAGCAGGTTGGTTAGTTACAGAATTGGGCCGTCAGCCGTGGATAATAAACGGCATCATGAAAACCAAAGACGCGGTTACTTCTATACCGGGCATGCAATATAGTTTTTACTTATACTTTATTATATACAGTACATTAAGCGTAGCTGTTTTTTGGCTTATGAACCGCCAAATTGTAAAAATTAATAACAACGAAAATGATTGAGATAGTCCTGGCATTTTTGTTTTTATCGGTATTATTTTACCTGGTTTTTGCAGGTGCCGATTTTGGTGTGGGAATACTTGAACTGTTTTCGCGTATGAAAAATAAACGTATTACTAAGCTAGCTGCATACCGTATTATTGGTCCGGTTTGGGAAGCCAACCACATTTGGTTAATACTTTGTATTGTTATTTTGTGGATTGCTTTTCCTTACTATTACAACATCATTGTTACCCAATTACACATTCCTATTACCTTATTGTTGGTGGGTATTATTGGCAGGGGTACGGCTTTTGTGTTTAGGCATTACGATGCGTATAGGGGGCAAAGTCAATGGTGGTACGATGTTGTTTTTCAACTATCCAGTTTGGTGTCGGTATTTTTTGTAGGCGTATGTGCTGGGGCTTTAGTAAGCGGAGAAATGATACACCCTAACGATGTAGCTGGTAAAACATTTTTGGATTTATATGTATATACCTGGTTAAACCCTTTTGCCATTTTAATGGGCTATTTTATGATTGCCCTTACGGCTTTTATTGCCGCCGTATTTTTATCGGGCGATACGGTAGGGCAGGAGTATCGTTTTTATTTGGCCAAAGCCCGACGAACCAATATATACCTATTGGTTTTTGGCGGTTTAATTTTTATTGAATCTTATATAGCACAGCGGCAAATTCTACAGTTGCTGCTAGACAATCCCCTATTTTTTATCCTATTCGTAGTGGTGGGCCTTTTGTTTATACCTATATGGAGATCCTTGCTTAAAGGCAATAAAATGCTACCAGGTTTTGTTATGGCCTTGCAACTGTTTTTAATTTTGTTTGTATGGTCGCTCTTGGCATTTCCAAACTTAATATTTGTAAAAAATGCTACGGTATCCATATTAGATAACGCTTCCCCTGATAGTGTGTTTAATGTATTGGGCTTTTCATTATTGTTTGCCGCCGTTTTTGTGCTGCCTGGCTTGTACCATTTATTCAGAACCTTTGGTTTATTAAAAGCCAGAAAAAGCCGTGGTTAATTCGTAGCTTCCTCTAAATAGGGGGCGCCTTTACCCGTTTCTACAAAGTCTTTTAAGCTAGTAAGCAAGTAATAGTCCCAGCCCGTTTTGCAAACTTCATAACAGTTGAGTTTACTGGTTAAGCCTTTATGTGTAAACTTTATTATCGTTTCATCGTTTTGCTCCTGCAAGTCCCAAATTACAATAGTATTTAACCATTCCTCTCTGATATTGCTAAGCGAATTATGCTCGTGGTGGGCTTTAATGCACAACCATTCCATGCGTTGATTAGCAGTTAGCTGCGTAACCTTAAAGCGCCACTCGGTGGTGCCAAAATAGATAGAAAATTCATCGCCAACCATAGCAACGTTGGCATCTACTTTTCCCCACCAGCTTATTACCTGCTGGGTTAAGGCCTTTAAAACTGAGCTAGGGGACGCTTTAACGCTAAACTGAGTGGAATAATTCAAAAAGCTTAGACTGGATTAATGAAAAGAGTATACCGCTAAACCAACAATGGTTAAGCCAATTAGCATGGTAAACTTACCCAAGGTTTGTATAGCTTTTAAATGTTTTTCAGCATCGCCTTTTTGGGCTTTTTTCATTTTTGAAGAAATAATACCAATAAGTGCACCAAGTGCCAAAAACAATACAAGCTTAATAATGAGCAAAGGCATGTTGGCCAAATCTGCAGCATAAGGGTGTATTAAATGTGCGCCAGATAATAAAAGTAATACCAAGCCTATTTGTCCCATTTTAGAAACAATAGCTGTTTTAAAAGCAAACTGTATCCTTTCTTCATCTGGCATTTTACTGCCCGCCATACCTAAAAACATAAAAGCAAAACTGGTACCTAAGCCCATGGCTAGGCCAATAAAGTGAACGATCAACATTACTTCTCTCATAATTTTTTATTTTAAGTGGTTAAATAAGCCAATTTATATAATTGGGTGGTTGTTATTCATTTCGAAGTTAATACAACTGCGTTAATAAAATTCAATAATTATGAATTATTTTATGCTGTGTTTAACACATAATAGTTGCGAAAGGAATTAGGGTTTTGCAATGCCTCTAGTAGCAAAATGCTTCAGCCTGTAATCTAAATTTTACTGGCTTTAATTATTTTTTTGCAACGGAAATTCAAGTATTGCACCATCAGCCAAAAGTTTTTAAAGGCCGGGTTATCGGTTTGTTTATGGTGATAACGGAAATAAATTTGCTGGGCAATACCTGCCAAACGAAACAGTCCAAAAACTTCATACCAATCAAAAGTATCAATGTTAAATTCCATACGACCAAGGTAATATTCAACCACTTCTTTACGGGTCATCATGCCTGGTAAATGGGTGGGTTGTCGTCGGCTTATTTTAAAAAGAAAATCATCATCTGCTTGTACCCAATAGGCTAATGCACTCCCTAAATCCACTAAGGGATCTCCAATGGTGGCCATTTCCCAATCTAAAACACCAATAATTTGCGTAGGGTCTTTAGGGTCCAGTATTACATTATCAAAGCGCCAGTCGTTATGTATAACACAAGCCGCTATATCTTCGGGGGTGTTGGCCCTTAACCAGTCTGTCACATACTTAAAACTAGGTACGTTCCACGTTTTGGCATTGGTATAACGTTTTGCCCAGCCTTCAAATTGTCGTTTAGGATAGCCCAAACCTTTGCTTAAATCTTTTAAATCGGTTTGCAAATAATCTACCTTATGCAATTGCACTAACTTTTCAATTACGTCTTTACATAAGGTGTTAATTTGCTTTTCGCTTAGCTTTAAATCTTTTGGTAAACGTGCACGTGGTATAATGCCTTCTACACGTTCCATCACATAAAACTCATCACCAAGAACACTTTCGTCGGTACACAAGCCAATCATTTTTGGCACCACTGGGTAGGCGTCTTGCAAGGCGTTTTGTACTTTATATTCTCTTCCCATATCATGGGCCGATTTAGCTTTCGTTCCTGCAGGCGGACGTCTTAAAATTAAATCGTGATTTTTATATTTTAAGCGATAGGTCCAGTTAGAAGCGCCTCCCGAAAATTGGGTTACTTCTGGTTGGTCGTCCAAATCGTTTAGATATCCTTTAAGCCATTCGGTAACTTTCACAATATCCAACTGCTCACCGTCTCTCACTTTACCGGCGGTGTCAATCATTCCATTTTTGTTTTCCGTATCCATAAGCCCTTCTTTTAATATTTAATAACTAACAACAAAACAAAGATAGACCTTATTAAAACAACGAAAATATCTTAAGTTAAGATGGTATAAAACCATTTTGGAGCAAGCATTTACAATTCTCCCTTTACGGTAATTACGTTGGATAGCTCTTTCAGCAGCTTATAAATTGCCCTTTTATTGTTATGAAAATGTGAGGTTAAGGTATCAAACCCGCAAAGTGTTTGCTGGTTGGCTCCTTCAAAAGTGTACACAATTTTTCCATTGTTAAATGAAAAAGGTTTTTTCTTTACTAACGTAACTTCCTTTGTGGGTACTTGTATTATTCGTCTTTGTGGAGAGTTAAAATTGGTTAATGTAAACTCCAAGAGTGTTTTGTCTTCCAGTAATGCCACTTTTTCTATTCTAACAAATTGCGCGTTTTTATGCCAAATAAAATAATTGTAAAAAACGGTAGCTACTGTCGACAACATTACTACCGTCAACGGTTCTTCAGCGGCCAAATCAAATCCCGAGGCCGCTATTTCTGTAAGTATACCTTTGTGTTTACCAGCTAAAATAGTGGGTCCAAATAGTATAAGCACATAGGTGCCTATAAAACCAAATGCGCTTTTTAGCGCATGCTCCCAAAACAAGCTTGTTCTGCTAAAAGGGATGTTTACGTTAAACAATACCATAGCAAAATTTTAGCGGTTTAGGTGAATTGTGTTGGAGGCGAAATAACAATACAGAACAGTTCTTTATAGCTAGCGATACACCCAATTTATTTCTTCTTTCCTAGTATAAACAAGGAGTCATCCGCCTCAAACTCTTGATAGCTTTCTATGCGTAATACCTCTAAATGTTCGGCAAAAAAAGTGTTCAATGTAGCTGCTGTATGGTAGTTTACAAACATGCCTTTAAATACTTCTGAGCCTTCACCTTTCCAAAACGAATGGCAAATTATACCGCCAGGGTTTAGTATTTCATGCTGTCTTTTAATCGACTTTTTAAGTTCATCGTCGTTTAAATGTTGCAGCACTTTGTTGGAGTAAATGCCATCAAACTTTTCATTTGTATCTAAACTTATGGCATCCAATTGTATAAACCTACCATCGGGGTTGTTTGTATTCAGATGCTTTAAAAATTCTTCAGAAAAATCAGATCCTGTTACATCAAAATCTTTGTTTAATAGCTTCCAATCCGTTCCAGGCCCCGAACCAATTTCGAGTATACGCGCACGCGATGGCAAAAAGGATTTAAACTGCTCAATAAGACCGCTGCTATTTACATCTTTTGCTAAGTTTATGTATTCCTTAACCGATGCTTCTGTTTTGTAATATTCTTTTTCCATTTATACTGTGTTCACCAATTGCTGCGTATAGTAAAGGTACCTAACTTTCTCTAAACTATAAGCCTGTTATAAAAGCGCAAGGCTTAACAGCAATATTGCACTACCAATTATGAGTAAGCCTAATTGCGCTTTTCCAATTGAACGTTTGTTCATATTAACCACAAAAAAGTTAACCAAGCTATGCACTGGTATTGTAATAATAACACTGTAGGGGTTTACAACTAATAAGAGGCTAAAACCAATATGCAGGGCACTTGCCGATACTCTTTCTAAAGCACCCCAAAAGGGCACGCTTGAGCTCAGCGTTTTATCCATACCCATTTGCTTCATTAAGGCTTTTGCTTCTTGAGCTTTAGCATCTGTTTTGTTATCAAGTACAGCTAGGCCAATTATTTGAATTAAGCCATATACTATTTCTATGCTGGCCCAGCCTAACCCAACCGCGAAGGCATTGTTTGTGTTAAGGCCAATTATGAGTAGAACAAATAGCCTTACTATTTCTTCTGCCAGACCTGAAATACCAATAGTAATTTTACTCGCAGTTTGCATTTTTACATCACGCTTTTGTATTAATAAAATAATAGGTATACGTAAAATTAAAGCGCCCCACCAACCCAAGGCGCCCAATAAAATAGGGTAACTGTCAAGTTCAAGTTCAACAAAATGCGCCAAATAAATAAACGGAATTGGAACAAGCACGTATAGCGGCAATGCCCAAATTATATTTTTAATAAAAGGGGAGAGTGGCTTCATAACAGACTTTTAAGGGCTTTGTTGAGCTTGTCGTATTCAAATTTAAACCCTTCGTCAATTATTTTATCGCTTGCCACACGGCTACCCTGTAGCAAAATTATACTCATTTCGCCGAACGCTATTTTAATTACAAAGGCAGGTATGTTAGGTAGTAAAACAGGTTTGTTAAGTGCAGCAGCTACCTGCTGAGTAAATTGTTTATTGCTTACATGATCTGGTGCTACAGCGTTAAAAGTACCGCTCATATTTTCCTTCTCAAGGGTAAATTTTATTAAGCGACACAAGTCATGTATATGTATCCAAGGCATGTATTGTTTGCCAGAACCTAATGCTGCTCCAAGGTACCATTTAAACGGAGCGGCAATTTTTTGCAAGGCGCCTTTATTCGCAGATAAAATGATACCAATACGCGTAACAATAACTCTTTTAGCTACTGCTTTACTTTCAAATTCATGGGCTACTGCTTCCCAGGTTGCACATACTTCACTTAAAAAATCATCACCAGGTTCATCACTTTCTGTATGTATGTGTGCACTTGTTACCGTTCCGTAATAGCCAATAGCAGAAGCAGAAATATAGGTTTCGAGTTGTACGTTTTGCTTTTGCAATTCGCCCAACAATAATTGAGCACCGTTTACACGGCTTGCATAAATAGCCGCTTTTTGTTTTGCCGTCCATCGTTTTTCACCAATAGAACTTCCTGCTACATGAATAACAACATGCAGGCTTTTTAAAGCTTCAGCGTCAATAAACCCCTTGTCTACATCCCACAAATATTCATTGCTTTTGCTCACGTTTCGGGTTAGGTAGCGCACATTATAATCAGGTGCTAATAAGTTTCCTAATTGTTGTGCAAGCTGTCCGTTGGCTCCTGTTATAAGTACGTTCTTTTTCATGGAAGGCTTAATTCGTTTAGCAAGGTTTCGTACTCTTTAAAACGATGAGGTCGTATGGGGCGAATTAACGGTTCGGTAGAAAAATGAAGCAACATACAGGCCCCAATAGCTTTATACTTTTCCACATATTCATAACGCAACAGCTCATTGTTTTTAATGCGTTGTTTTATTTTGTTGTGGTAGGGATACACCTGCTTTCTCTAAAACTATGTAGTAACAACAATTTTACCTTGAGCTTTATTGTTTTCCATATACTCATGTGCTTCCGAAACTTCGTTCAATTGAAAGGTTTTATCAATCGTTAAACGGATGGCACCATTTTCAACTTCATCTATAAATGCTTGAAGTAAATTTTTAGAAAGGTTGTTAGACTCGCCCATGTAAACGGTTAACCGTCCCAATGATGGTATGTCGCCCATAGGTGTAAAATCTTTCATGGTCCATTCGTTCCCTAAAATGCCCGTCATACATACCATGCCTTTTGGTGCAATGCATTTTAGAGAATCTTTAAGCGTTGCGGTTCCAATAAGCTCCAACACTTTATTAACCCCAGCAGGATAAACCTTTTTTACTTGCTCATGAACATTGCCTTCATCAATAACAACATAATCAGCACCGTTGGCGAGGAGTGCTTCTTTTTTATTTTCATTTCTGGTGCTAGCAATTACGGTTAGCCCTGTTGATTTGGCTAGCTGACAAGCTAACATACCAATAGAAGAGGTGCCGCCTCTAATTAGTAATGATTCTCCTTTCTGAATTTCAAGTGCTTGGTTAAGTGACCCAGAAACGGTTTGAAACATTTCAGGAATGGCACCTAAAATATTCCAGGGCAATTTACTTTTAAACGGAAAAATTATTTCCAAGGGAACAAGACTATATTCCGCATAACCTCCATCAAAAAACCGTCCCATGCCACCCATTATTGCAGCAACTTGTTCACCCTTTGCGTAGGTGCCCGAAGGGTCGTCCGCTACGGTACCAACACATTCAATTCCTTGAATACGCGGGAACTCAACACCTGGCGAATCTCCTCTTCTGGTAAAAAGTTCTGATCGGTTTAACCCAAAGGCTTCCACTTTTATTAGCACCCATCCTGTTTTACTTTTTGGTTTTTCAACTTCTTTAATTTTTATAACATCGGGCTTGCCAGCTTTGGTGGTTACGGCTGCTTTCATATGTTTTTTGGTTGGCTTATTATACGTTAAATCTACTCATATATATTAACGTTTTTTACGTTTGGCAATTATTTCTTTGGCATTGTCGTGCACAGGAAGGCCGCAAAGTTTTGAAAAATCCTTGGCAAAGCGTTTTGCATCAACATCATGATTGTAAGCGGCAATTTCCACATTTAATGCTGGCTTTTCGCTTTGCAATATTACATAGGTAAACACAAAATTTTCAACGTAAATAACTGTTGGCCTAATAAACCCCATTTCACTTTTAACCAACTCGTTTTTCCGTTTAATTTTAATTTGCTCATAGGCTGTAATAGGGTTCCATTGTCCAACATAACCCCAAGGCATTATGGAGTAGGGGCGAATGCGTTTTTGTTTCACGTCTATCTGCACGCCTCTTATGTCAAGCATGTAAAAAGTTAAGGGCACTGTAATCAACAACAAAAAAAAGAAGAGTGCGGGTTGCCCATTGGCCAATGATGCCAAGGTGCCGCCAAGGAAAAGCAACAACAACATAAAGGCATATTTAGCACCTAACCTGTTGAATTGTGGACCTCTTGAAAACGTATAAATTTGCCCCTGCTGAACAAACTGTTTTGGGTTGTAGTGTAGCTTAGCTGGTTGCCGAATAGCCTTAGCAGGGGCAGTAAACGTTTCGAACGCAACCACTAGTTCTAACATAGCGCCCATTTGCTTGTTTTTTGCCCTATAGGAAACAACTTTCATTTTTAATACGCTTACAAATAGGCCAATAAAGAAGGACAGTGTAATTGCATAAAAAAAGACGATTATAAAAAACACTATCCAATGCGAAAAGGAGGCAATATATAAAGCGATTGCCACCCCAATAATAGCAAGGATTATTCCATATGCTTTACCAATAGGGTCTATAAATTTTAGTAGTAGTCGCTTTCTGCCTCCATAGTTTAATTTAATATGAAAAAGCTCCGCATTTATTTTGTCAGAAAACCTGGTTAAGTTGCTTTTGTTGTACTTAGCGTAAGCGTGCAGTTGCTTTTTAAATTTCGGGAATTGTTTATCAAGGGCCTCTTCTAAATCTTCAACGTGACGGATCAAATTAGCAAGGCTGTATGGCCCCTCAAAAACAAAGGCCTTATTCTCTTCACGAATAGGTCGCTTTCTTAAAATGCGTAAATAAATGGATGGGAATACGATAAGTAATGAAAACGCTAAAGCGCAAAAGTAGATGTAATTGGTTTGTACAAATCCTTTTTCTTCAAGCCCGTATTTAGCATACCATTCAGCAGTACTTTTATCGCTGATAGAGTTAATGAGCCATAAATCGTAAGGGTATATTTTCT
>CAXHCC010000092.1:0-10291 GCA_964014945.1 uncultured bacterium
TATATCAGGTAGTCCTGAACTATTACCAGAAAACACTGTAGCTAAAGAGCAAGCGACTGCCCTACTAGCGAAAACAGATTCGTTATTTGAAGATTAAGATTAGAAAAAGATAAGTTTATACCTAACCTGTAAATTATGTTGAAGAAGATTATTGCTGCGGTTGTAGTTGCTTTTGTGACCCTTGCATTTGTTGTGAATGATGAGCCTAAAAAAATAAAGTTTGCTAGTATAATTCCCTCTGATAGTCCTTGGGATGAGGGTATTGGAGAGTATCTAAAGCTCGCAGAAAAAAAATCAGGCAACAGTGTTAAGTTTAAAACATATTATAACGGCCAACTAGGAGGGGAGGTTGAAATGATTAAAAGTGTGGCAATGGGTACCATAGATGGAGGTGCTTTTACCTTAGCTGCGTTGTCAGAGGCTTTGTCAATTCCGTTGTTTCAGATTTATGAAATGCCATTTATTTTTAACGATGACCGTGAAGCAGATTATGTAATGGACAAAACTTTTGATTTTATGGCGGAGCGTTTGGAAAAGAAAGGTTTGGTGTTAATTATGTGGGGAACCAATGGATGGAGAAGTTTTGGAACTAAAGGAAAGCCCGTTCAATCACCTGTAGATTTAAAAGGTCTTAAAATGAGATCTCAAGAATCGGATGTTTACGTTAACTTTTATAAAGCCTTAAGTGCTACTCCTGTTCCAATGGCTACGCCAGAGGTAGTAACTGCGCTTAAAACAGGATTGGTTGATGGATATGATCAAACACCTGTGTTTTCAATTTCAACCGGTTGGGCTGGACCAAATACATGCAACTACTTTACGTTAAGCCGTCATATATATCAACCAGGTGCTGTAGTAATTTCTAAAAAATTATTTAATAAGTTAACTGATGATCAAAAGGCTGCTTTAATTCCTGAAGCAGAAGAGCGCATTAACTTAACGAAAAACTCTCGTCGTTTAATTAGAGAAGATCAAGCTGCTGTAGTTGGGATGATGCCAGATTTTAATGTGAAAGTGGTAGAACTTACAAAAGAGCAAAGAGCGGAGTTTAAAAAAGCTACTGAACCAGTATATACAACAATGGAAGAAAAGTTGGGCGCGAGTATTTTTAAGTTGGTAAATATTCATAAAAGTAATTATCATAAAAAGTTTCCTAATCGTTAGAACCTCATCATCCGGCTGTTACTCTTATGTTACTAACGAGTTTATACCTTAAGTTCAATCATTTATTTGAGAAACTCGAAAAAGTAATTGCCGTTACGCTTATTTCATTTATCGTAATTATTGTATTTGCAGGAACCGTAATGCGTTACGTATTTAACAATCCATTAGAAGGGGTTGATCGTAGTGCAACTTACGCTATGATATGGTTGGGTTTTATTGGTTTTCAGATAGCTACGTCTAAATTAAGGCATATTGAAGTAGAATTTGTTAAAGCCAGGGTTTCTGAAACAGTTAAAAACTGGATGAGCGTTCTCTCCAATATACTTGCCGCTCTTTTTTTTCTAGTGCTTACCAATATCTCTTGGGAGTATATAGTATTAAGTCAGGAGCTTGGAGATGTGGATTTGGTGCTAAAAATACCTATGTGGAATATTATTTTGATTTTGCCAATTAGCTTTGGAATATCAGCAATCCGATTTTTATTTAACGCATTATTATGGGTTGATGTAATTAATGGGAAAAGAAAAGAAGAAGAGTTTTACGAAAAAAAGCTATTGTAAACAATGGAAGCCCTGCTGATAATTGCCTTAATTGTATTGCTGTTAATTATTGGCGCACAGCTATTTTTAATAATTGGCGTATTGGCTCTTTCTTTATTTGTTGTCTATGGCGATGTTGAGTTGTTCTCATTGTCAAAAACTATGTTCGACTCATTAAATAAGTCTATTCTACTATCCATCCCTTTATATGTATTTGCAGGCGCAGTAATGGCCAAAGGCGAAATTGCTAAAAGGTTAATCGACCTCTCATTAGCAGCGTTTGGATGGTTAAAGGGCGGCCTTGCAATTGGAGCTGTATTTGCATGTGTGTTTTTCGCTGCTATATCTGGTTCATCACCAGTAACGCTAATTGCCATTGGTACCATCTTATATCCTGCTATGTTAGAAAATGGCTACCCTAAAAGTATGGCCTTAGGTATACTTACAGTATCGGGTTCGTTGGGCATACTAATTCCACCTAGTATACCTATGATAATATTTTCTATCGTTACAGGTGCAGATGTTCAGAAACTGTTTATAGCAGGAATTATTCCTGGTATTATAACTGCGTTATTATTGATAATAATTGCCTTGATATTGGCTCAAAAACATGATTTGGTAACACAACCGTTTTCTATGAAAGCGCTGAGTAAATCCTTTACTAGGAGTATACCAGCGTTGCTAATGCCAGTTTTTATTTTGGGAGGAATTTACTCCGGGATATATAATGTAACTGAAGCAGCAGCTGTTGGATCTGTTTATGCTGTATTGATTGAGTTGTTTTATTTCCGACAAATGAAAATGAAAGACTTGGTTAATACATTATACGATTCGGTAATAGTATTGGGGATTATATTTATCATCATTGCAATGGCCACTATTTTCAATTATTACGTGGTGTTAGAAGATGTTCCAAATGCCATATTAGAAAGCCTTAAAGGGTATATAACTTCCCCAACTATGTTTATCGTGGTTACCATATTGTTATTGCTAATCATTGGCTTATTTATGGATTCAATTTCAGCAATTTTAATAGTTGCGCCTCTCATCTTGCCATTAGCTATTTTATATGACATCGATTTAATTCACTTAGGCATTGTTTTTATTTTGGCACTAGAAATAGGTTATATAACGCCTCCAGTTGGCGTAAACTTATTCGTTTCTGCTGGTGTGTTTAGTGAGCCTTTCGGAAAAATTGTTACCGCTTGTATACCATATTTATTAATGGTTGTAGTGGCTTTACTTATTGTATCCTTTATCCCCGAACTTTTTTTATGGTTATTCTAAGCGTTCTGCAAGTTCAAGCCATCTATTAGACTTTTCATCTAATTGTTCAACAATTTTACCAATCTGGGTGCTCCATGCAACAATATCTTCTTGTTTTTCGCTTCCACTAATAAGTAAACCTTCTATCTTTTCTTTTTCATTCTCTAAAGCTTCAATCTCTTTTTCCAAAGTCTCGTACTCGGTTTTTTCCTTAAAGCTTAACTTATTGTTGTTAGTGCCTTTTGATGAAGGTGGGGATGATGTTGTTTTTTGCGGAGGTTTAACTTCTTGAATTTGCCTCTTTTCTTTTTTTGCTTCTTCTATATGCGCCCGATACTCTGTGTAATTGCCTGGAAAATCTCTTATTTTACCGTCTCCTTCAAATACAAATAAATGGTCAACCATTTTATCCATAAAATAACGATCATGGGTTATAACCAAGAGGCAACCTTGGTAATTAGTTAAAAAATCCTCAAAAATACTAAGGGTGGCTATGTCAAAATCGTTGGTAGGCTCATCCAGTATCAAAAAGTTGGGGTTTTTAATAAGTAAAGTCATTAAATATAACCTTCGGCGTTCACCACCGCTTAATTTACTCACATAACCGTATTGCACTTTTGGCGGAAACAAAAATTTAGTAAGCAATGCAGAAGCAGAAAGGCGACTACCATCAGCCATTGGAATGTATTCAGCAATATCTTTCATCAATTCAATCACCCGTCTGTCTTCTTTTAATTGTAAGCCTTCTTGCGCGTAATAGCCAAACTGAATTGTTTCACCACTGGTAATCTTCCCAAAATCGGGTTTTTCTAAACCCATAATCATATTTAAAAAAGTGGACTTGCCAACGCCATTCTTTCCTACAATGCCAATTTTCTCTCCTTTTTTAAAAGTATAGGTAAAGTCATTTACAATTTTGATATCGCCAAACGCCTTTTTAATATTTACGAATTCCAATATCTTACCACCAATGCGCGACATTTTTAAGCCCAACTCCAACTTCGCTTCTGTTTTTTTACTAAATGCCTTTTCTTTTACTTTTTCAAAGGAATCAACCCTATACTTTGCCTTTGTTCCACGTGCTTTGGGCATTTTTCTAACCCATTCCAGCTCACGTTTATACAGGTTTTTAGCTTTGTCAATGCTGCTATTTTCGCTTGCTTCTCGCTCTGCCTTTTTTTCTATATAGTATTGGAAATTGCCTTTGTAACTATAAAGCTTTCCGTTATCTAACTCAATAATTTCATTGCAAACATTATCTAAAAAGAACCGGTCGTGCGTAACTAATAATAAGGTGCTATCTCTGTTTACCAAATAGTTTTCCAACCATTCAATCATTTCAACATCCAAATGGTTGGTAGGCTCGTCCATTAAAAGCAAATCAGGCTCGTCTATTAGCACCTTTGCCAGCGCCAATCTTTTCTTTTGTCCTCCTGACAATGTTTTGATTTCTTTATCCAGAAAGCCAATGTTTAAGCGGTTTAAAATTTCATGAACTTTTGCTTCAACATCCCATGCTTCAAGATTCTCCATTTCACTCGAGCATTCTTCTAATTGAGCAGATGTTTTATCGTTGAAATCCTTCTCAAAAGCAACGAGCGCCTTTTCGTAATTTTTAACGGCTTGCAGCAAAGGATTATCCGTATTATATATGGCATCTACCACTGTATTGTTAGCACCAAAATCTGGGTTTTGATCTAAATAGGTTACAGTTAATTCTTTTCTAAAAGTGACGGTTCCTGAATCGGCAAACTCTTTATCGGTAATAATTCTGAGCAATGTTGATTTTCCTGCACCATTCTTAGCCACCAATGCAATACGTTTACCTTTATTAAGCCCAAAGCTTATATCGCTAAACAGTATTTTATCTCCGTACGATTTAGTCAGTGACTCTACAGAAAGATAATTCATTTGCATTGTTTGATTTGATTTGTAAGAATGCAAATGTATGCATTAATAAGAGTTTTGAAGGGTCTGTTTAAGTCTTTACGAATTTTATTTTTGTGAATATATTGTTTAAAATCTCTTAAAAATAAGCTGCCAAATTGTTATCTTTGAACCTCATAAAATTTAACCCTTAAATAAAAATAAAAATGTCAATAGTAGGAAAAAAAGCACCTTCGTTTACTGCAAGTGCGGTATTGAATGGTGGTGAAATAGTAGATGAATTTTCATTAGATCAATATGTAGGTAAACAAGAAGTTGTATTTTTCTTTTACCCAAAAGATTTCACGTTTATTTGCCCAACCGAACTACACGCCTTTCAAGAAAAATTAGGTGAGTTTGAAAAAAGAGGTGTTGCTGTTGTAGCTTGCTCAACAGATACAGAGCAATCGCACTGGGGGTGGCTGCAAGTTCCAAAAGCAGAAGGTGGAATTAAAGGAGTTACTTATCCAATTGTAGCAGATACAAGTAAAACCATATCAATGAATTATGATGTGCTTATTGGTGAATATGATGTTGATGAGGCTGGTGAAGTTGTTGCCAACGGTGATATGATTGCCTTTAGAGGATTGGTTTTAATCGATAAAAAAGGAGTTGTAAGACATCAATTAATTAATGATTTACCATTGGGTAGAAGTGTTGATGAAGCGCTTAGGATGGTTGATGCATTGCAGTTTGTTGAAGAGAATGGAGAAGTTTGCCCAGCTAACTGGAGTAAAGGAGATACCGCTTTGGATGCAACTCATGATGGTGTTGCCGATTATTTAGCAAAAAACTAGTTTGTAAAAAATCACGAATTATAAAGCATCCACAGCCTATTGTGGATGCTTTTATTTTAAATAATTACCATGAATAATAAGTTTCAAACCGTATTGAACGTAGTATTAATAGCGGCAGTAGCTGTACTGTTTTATAAGCAATCAACTACAAATGCCAGCGCAGGAGTAGAATCAGATGAATCAACTGAAACCGAACAAGTGGTGGTTGCAACAAATGAGTCTGCTAAGGGTGCAAGTATCGTATATATTAATACCGACACATTAAACGAATACTATAATTACTTCAAGGATTTGAAGCAATCGGTTGAATCTGCCAATAAACGTTTGGAAGATGAGTACGGTAAAAAGATGGAATCCTTTCAGCGAGATTATGCGGCATATCAACAAACAGCAGGTAACTTGTCTATAAATCAACGTGCTGCAAAAGAGCAAGATTTGTTGAAAAGAAAAGATGAGATTGAGCAGTTAGAAAATAAAATTCGTGCGCAAGCGGATAGTTTCCAAAAAAAGAGTGAGCAATTTCAGAAAACGGTATATGCATACTTGGAAAAGTATAATGAAGAAGCTAAGCACCAATACATTTTTGCATATACGCAAGCCTTAATTGCAGGAAATGTTCTATTACAGGCGGATAACACTTTGGATATTACTAAAGAAGTGTTAGAAGGGTTAAACGCTGAATACGCTGCAAAAAAGAACAATAAATAATAACTACCATGAGTGAAGAAGAAGCTAAACAATACCTTATCCACAAAATAAAACATGTAGAAGAGTTTCATGAAGTTTTCCAGATTGGGAACAGACATGAACCTACAGCTAAATTGGAGGAGGACGAATATATGCTTCGTTATAACTTACTCAAAGAAGAGAATGATGAATATTTAGAGGCGTGCAAAAACAACGATTTGGTTGAGATAGCGGATGCTTTGGGCGACCAGCTCTATATCTTGTTTGGTACCATATTACGTCATGGATTACAGTACAAAATAGAAGAAGTGTTTGATGAAATTCAACGAAGCAACATGAGCAAGTTGGACGAGCACGGAAAACCAATTTTTAGGGAAGATGGTAAAGTGCTTAAAGGAAAAGATTACTTTAAGCCGGATATTAAGTCGGTATTAGATAAGTAGCTGCTCTAAAACTACCATTACTAGTTCCAATTTCTTTTTAATCCAATAACTATAGTTACATCCTTATTAAAGGATGCAGGTTTGCTAATTGCATCATATTGAACAGTTTGCATATTCGTTATAGCTGGATGCTGAATAGACAAAAACATAAACCTATTATCGGGTGTAAAGGTAATTCCAGTTGGCTCTGCTCCAAAAGGTGAAATGCCAAATAATTTAACTTTAGGGTAGGATTGGGTGTGTCCTTTCATAATAACCCATATATAGTTGTTATCGCCATCTTGGGTAACCCATAGGTTACCAAGCTTGTCAAATACCAAATTATCATTCCCAGTACCCCAGGGAACTTCTGATATACCGTTGTTGCTTTTAATAGCGTAACTCATGTTACCTGCAAATGTTCTACAGTTGTTAACATTGTCACCGCTTAAAGGCTCTTTGTCAACAAGTCTATAGATGCAATGTTCGTTTTTTACGGCAAAATAAATATTGCCATCTGGACCAATTTCAACATCCTCCACACCATTAAAAATGGTTGCGCCAACTTGCATTGACTGCTGGAGGGTGCTGTTACATTCAGCTTTAGTTTCATTTTTTAACAATATCCATTTACCTAAACCTGATTTATTACCTTGATACACAAACAATTTCCCATTTTTCAGGTCTCGTGCTTGGTTGGCTATAAACTTGTACAAATAGCCAGGGTTGGAGTCGGATCCAAAATAGACGGTTTTGTTATTAGGGTGGATGCAAATATTTTCGTGAGACATGTTACCTAAGGCCCACAATTTACCGATAACCTTCTTGTTTAGTGGGTCTAATTCAACACACCAGCCATTATCGGAAAAACCATCATTATTAACATCATTCTGAATGGGGTGTTCTTCACAGGATACAATTGTGTTCCATGGAGTAACTGCACCTGAGCAATTATAGGCTGTTCCACCTACCAAAGAAAAGTTTATGGCAGCCGAATTTGTTATTTGCCACTCCTTTTTATTGGCGTTAAAGTTTATATCCAGTACACTTACGCCTCCAGGGTTTGATTCGGAGTTGACGCTTAAATAACCATTTGTGCTGCTATTGTTAATGCCTAAATATCCTGTAAAGTCAGGGTTTTTAGGAAAGGTTTTTCCATCAGATAATGTATCACCTTCATTAATTATAACCTGAAAGTTATGTGTGTTTGGTATTACCAGCTTGCTATTTTGTGAAGTGGGTTCTACTGAAACAAAATCACTTATGTGTGAGTTGTTATTATGCTTAATTATAGTGGCTTTACTTGAAGATGGCGAGCTATTAGTACATCCCATTAGATAGATGGAAATTAAGAAGCTAAACGGCCAATTATTAGGATTCATAATTACAAAACTACCGATTTACTTTATTAGTGTAATTTTAAGTTTTTGTATAGAACAAGAAACGTTATGAATGAGTTAATTAGCATTGTTATGCCGGTAAAGAATGCTGCATCGTATTTATCTGACTGCCTTGAAAGTATCCTTGCTCAAACGTATAAAAACTGGGAGTTGCTTGCTATCAACGACTCTTCTGAAGATGCTTCCTTGGCAATTCTGAAAGATTACGCTCAGCGGGATAGAAGAATAAAAGTGAATGAAAATAAAGGTCAAGGAATAATTCCAGCATTACAATGTGCGTATGCGCTTAGCGAAGGAAAGTACGTTACCCGTATGGATGCTGACGATAAAATGGGTAAAGAAAAACTTGAATTAATGTATGCCGCACTGAAGAAGAAAGGAAGAGGGCATGTTGCGGTTGGCTTGGTGGAGTATTTTAGTATTTCGAGTTTGGGTGATGGTTATAGTAAATATGCTATGTGGTTAAACAAGCTTACAACAGCAGGACGTAATTTTGATGAAATTTATAAAGAGTGTCCAATTCCATCCTCTTGTTGGATGCTTTCAAGAAATGATTTTGAGAAAGTAGGAGCTTTTAATAGTGAATTGTATCCAGAGGATTATGATTTGGCATTTCGGTTAAAGCAATATAACTTTCAAATAATTCCAATTACATCCATTCTACATTATTGGAGAGACCATCCTGAGCGTACATCTCGTAACGATAATAACTATGCTGATAATAGTTTTATTCAGATTAAAGTAAAATACTTCTTAGAAGAAGATTACAATGAAAAATGTCAATTAGTTGTATGGGGGGCAGGCAATAAGGGTAAAAAGCTAGCTAAAACGTTAACAGAATGTAATGTTGATTTTAGATGGGTTTGTAATAATAATAACAAAATTGGTCATAGCATTTATGGTAAGGTCCTACAACCTATGGAACTGCTTAACGATAATAAAACGATGCAGGTAATAGTCACGATTAGCGGAGAACATGACACTGCAGGTATTAATCAGTTTGTGAATAATAAACAGCAACATGCATTTTATCGATTTTCTTGATATTGGGTGATTTATGCGTTTTTTCGCACAAATTTGCTGATTAAGCAAAAAAATAATTATAACTTTATAATACTCAGGTATTCAATCATGTAGGTTGTATTAAACGTTAATTGATTTTATGAATAAAGCTGCGTTAGTTTTCTTTTTACAGATATCATTTTTGATGTCTCAAGCACAAACAAACACTACCGGTACAACATTTTCTGATACCAAAGCTGTAGCTGATTCTATTTCAGTCACAGATTCGGTAGTTACAACAACTCCAGTTGTGGAGGAGTTAAACTCTGTTGATTATTATGAAAGGGCTGTGGAGAAAGTGGGGAATGGAGATGATGAAGGAGCTCTACAGGATTTAGACAAGTCTCTTGAGTTAAACGGACGATGGAAAAAGGCATACGCGCTTAGGGCAGAAATTAATCAAAAATTAAAGCGCTATGAACCGGCTGCTGCAGATTATTCCAAGGCAATTGAATGGGATAAAGGTTTTGAATACATGTTTTATTTTAATCGGGCAGAATGCTATAAGATGTCAGGGGAATTACAAAAGGCATTAAGCGATTACGATGCCATTGCAAGGTATGTTCCTAAAGATAGGTATGTGTATTATAATAGAGGCGTACTTAAGTTAAAGTTGGAGGATACAGAAGGTGCATGTGCAGATTTTAAGAAAGCATTATCACTTGGTAATTCATACGCTAAGGAGCTGTTAGAAGCAAATTGTAAGTAGAAATTTCATAATTGCACAAACTAGCGTGCACACTTTACGCATAATAAGCTTTCTGGTTTAAAGAGAATTCTCCCAAGCTGCAGTTCATTTTTGCATTTTACGCATTTACCAAAATCATCACTTCCTACTTTTTTTAATACTTCTTCTAAACCCTTTAACTTTTGTCGTGCTTGTCTCAAAGCCGCTTCAGTTACACTTTTATTATTTATAGCATCCATTCTGGATATCATTCCAATTGCCTCGTCGGGTGCTACAGGCCTGGAAAGTTCTTCATATTCCCTTATGAGATTACTTGTTTTGCTTATTTCCCAATTTAATT
>CAXHCC010000093.1:0-10266 GCA_964014945.1 uncultured bacterium
GATGTGTATAAGAGACAGGGTTATTAGTTGCGTTTTGTGAAGGTTCAATTGCGAATTACAAATGCTGAAGTGGCTTTTAAAATTCTTTAACGAAAAGCCACACTTTTCAAATGCACTCATATCATTCATAAATCCGGAAATGGTATCATTTCTTACTTTCAGTTTTGAGATGTTAGTATGGAAATCCTTGATAGAAATATGGTTGTAATCCATTCCCTTCATAATTACGTCATGGTTGAAATTATCGTATGAAAAGTTAAAATTCGATACTACTACTTTCTCAATAGCTATATTCCAATTTTTAGTTGGATTGTTGTTCTGTATCGGGTTGGTCAGTTCCTTAATTATAAAATCTAGGTTTAATTCGTCCTTATTTTTATACTGTCTTAATTTTCCAACTGCATTCTTAAGTTTAATTTCATTAATTACAATAAGTTTTTCCGACTTGTTAAATGTTTCAATTGCTATGCTTATCGATTCAGCAAAAATTAACGTATCTCCTTCTAAATCCTCAACGTAAATTCCTTCGATATCAATGTTATCAAAATAAGAGATGTTAACTGATCTAACTTCAACCTTTGCTCCAAGTTGATTAGTTAAATAGTTCGTAGCAACACTTGCAACGTAATTTTGGACAACACTCAAATTGACGCTCGTAATAGCTAATATCAAAACAACGGCAATTGTAACCCCTATTCTACGTGATATTTTAGATTGTTTTTTGATACTTTTGTAGGAATATTTCGTATTTAATATTCATGTATAACGGATTTAATACACGAATAATATTTAGCATACAAAGTTAATGAATAAGGATAAGTCAAGCATTATACTAGCCATTGAATCTTCTTGCGACGAAACTGCTGCAGCGGTGTTACGTGATGGTGATCTTTTAAGTAATGTAATAGCGACTCAGGAGGTGCATGCGGAATATGGGGGGGTGGTTCCGGAGCTGGCATCACGTGAACATCAAAAGAATATCGTACCTGTGGTTGACCAGGCGTTGAAACAGGCAAATGTTACACGTGGTGATATTGATGCAATTGCCTTTACCAAAGGACCGGGGTTATTAGGTTCTTTATTAGTAGGTACTTCCTTCGCAAAAGCCTTATCTCTTGGCCTGAATATACCGTTAATAGAAATAAATCATATGCAGGCACATGTATTAGCACATTTTATTGACAAGTCGACATCACCCAAATTTCCATTTTTGTGTTTAACAGTTTCTGGCGGGCACACACAAATAGTGTTGGTTAAAAGCTATTTTAAAATGGAGCTTGTGGGTCAATCTATTGATGACGCAGCAGGAGAGGCATTTGATAAGGCGGCTAAAATATTGGGTTTGCCATATCCAGGTGGTCCATTAATTGACAAGTATGCGATGACTGGTGATACAAAAGCATTTAAGTTTACTAAACCCAAGGTGCCTAATTTGGATTTTAGTTTTAGTGGGTTAAAAACTGGGTTTATGAATTTTGTGAAGAACGGGAAGGAGAACAACCCTAGATTTGTCGAAGAAAATTTACATGATATATGCGCTTCAATCCAACACACGATAATTGAAATTTTGTTGGATAAGCTTTTGTTGGCAGCCAAACAAAATAATATTGACGTGATTGCAATTGCGGGTGGTGTTTCTGCGAATAACGGGTTAAGAGCAGCTTTAGAGCAATTAGCTGAAGATGAAAAATGGGAATTACATGTTCCTAAGTTTGAATATTGTACGGATAATGCTGCGATGATTGGTATTGCGGGTTATTATAAGTATGCTGAAGAGCAGTTTACAGATCTTTCTGTTATTCCTCAGCCGCGATATGCGGTTGATTCCTAAAACAATTTATTATGATTACCTTTAGCTTTCTGATAACTAATTATCTATGAAATTACCTACGCCTCAAACGTTAAAAGATATTGCGGATATTATCGGTTGCGAATTTGAAGGAGATCCAGATCATGTTGTTTCTGGTTTGAATGAAATACATATGGTTGAGAATGGCGATTTGGTATTTGTGGATCATCCCAAATATTATAATAAGGCTCTTAAATCAGCCGCAACAACAATTTTAATTAACAACCCATCAGAAAGGCAAGGAGTGGACATTAACTGCCCTGATGGTAAAGGGCTGATTTTATCCGAGGACCCTTTTAGGGATTATAATAAGTTGGTTAAGTATTTTCAGCCTATAAATTATTCAGAAAAATCAATCAGTGATTCTGCGAAAATTGGAAAAAACTCGGTTGTAATGCCAGGAGTTTATTTAGGTAACAATGTAACCATTGGTAATGATTGCGTTTTACATGCCAATGTAACAATATATGACAATTGTACAATAGGTAGTAATGTTATTATTCACGCCAATACTGTTATTGGGGCAGATGCGTTTTATTATAAAACCAGATCCAACGAACACGATAAAATGCATACTTGTGGAGGTGTAGAGATAGAAGATGATGTAGAAATTGGTGCCTTATGTACAATTGATAGGGGCGTTTCAGGGAATACGGTGATTGGAGCGGGAACTAAAATTGATAATCAGGTGCAAATTGGACATGACACACAAGTAGGAAAAATGTGTTTAATAGCCTCTCAGGTGGGCGTATCTGGTTGTGTTGTAATAAAGGACAAGGCAACCTTGTGGGGCCAAGTAGGTGTAAAAAGTGATGTGGTTGTTGGTGAGGGAGCTGTATTGTTGGCTCAAGCAGGTTTGGGTGAAGATGTTCCTGATGGTGCTGCGTATTTTGGTTCTCCTGCCGGCGATGCACGTTCAAAAATGAGGGAGATTGCCGCGTTAAAAAGGTTGCCGGAAGTTATTAGGAAACTTAAGTAGTTGGTGTGAAGTATGATTAGCAGAGAAGGAAAAAAGCGACTAACGCGTATATCTGAAATTAAGCTAGATTCTTTATTGGAAGTTACCAAGGCAATTAATAGTAATTACTCTATTGATATGTTATTGGAGATTTTTAAAGGTATTTTGGAGAATAAGCTGCAAATACCCAAATTAATGCTGTTTATTTCTTCAGAGGATGACTGGAAATGTTGGTTAAAAAGTGGAGTAGGAGAGGAGTATAAAGGAATTGTGGTTGAAAGAGATTTGCTCCATATAAGGGAGATTAACGCTGTTAACTTTTCGGAAAATACACCACTCAATTTTTCTGAATCTAATAATGAAAATCTTCTCGAAATTGTAATACCGGTTTATCATAAAACTCAACCGTTGGCCTACTTAATGATTGGTGATGCTGATGACTCTAAAGAGGTTATTAGACCATCAATTAAGCATTTGAATTTCGTTCAAACATTAACCAGTATAATCGTTGTTGCCATTGAAAATAAAAAGTTGGCAAAACAAAGTATAAGACAAATTGAGGTGAAACGGGAACTAGAGTTAGCCTCGATAATGCAGAATATGTTGTTTCCAACAGGATTACCGCAGAATGATAAGATTGATAGTGCGGCATTTTATTTGCCTCATAGGCAGGTAGGTGGAGATTATTATGATTACGTGGAAATTAATGATAATGAATTTGCATTTTGTGTTGCTGATGTGTCTGGTAAAGGTGTAGCAGCAGCTTTTGTGATGTCGAATTTTCAAGCCCAATTGCGTATACTATTAAAACACACATCTTCCTTAACTGAGCTGGTAAAAGAATTAAACGTTAATGTGATGGCGAGTGCTAAAGGAGAGAAGTTTATAACCTTGTTTGTTGCAAAGTACAACTTGGTTACCAGAAAGTTGAACTATATAAATGCGGCCCATAACCCTCCAATACTTTTACATGATGGTAATGTAACCACTTTAAATGAAGGGTGCATTGGTTTAGGTATGTTTGATGAAATATCGGACATTGAGTCTGCTGAAATTACCATCGAACCAAATACTAAAATTGTTTGTTATACAGATGGTTTAACCGAATTGGAGAATGGTGCTGGCGAAGAATTTGGGGTTGAAAATTTGAAGGATGTTGTTTTAGCAAATAGAAATGAGGGTATGCAATCATTGAATAGAGCAATTATGGATGCTGTTGACTTGTATAAAGGCAAAAAGCCGTATGTTGACGATATTGCCTTACTGAGCCTTAAGATCATGTAACCTTTCATTCAACAAAATTTCTGATTATTGTTTTAAAGTTAATTGGTGTAAGGTTCTAATACATTTCATCGACTAATCTTTGCAAATAAAATTTATGTAATTAGTTGGCTAGTTATGAACAAATTTATTAAGTGGGGATTAATACTTTTGGCATGTGGTGTTGTCCTTGGAGTTAGTGCTTACACCATAATTATGTTCACTCCTCATAGGGATGTGCAAGCTACACCAACTGATTTTAAAATAAGTGCAAAGACTTTGGTTCATGAAACATTGGATGACGCAATTGCGTCAAATGCAAAATATTTGGAGGAAGATGGTAATTCAAAAATAATAGAAGTTACAGGTACGGTTGCCGCTGTTAATGAGGATATGAACAAACAAAAGACAATATTGTTAAAAGAAGAAGGAGAAGGAGCTGGAGTGAACTGTACATTTACCCTGAACACAAACGCAAAAGTAGAAGAGGTACACGTAGGTGATAAAGTAACTATAAAGGGGCTTTTTAAAAGTGGCGCGGAGTTTGATGAGGATATGGAAGAGTATTTGGATGTGAATCTTAGTAAATGTGATATAATTAAATAAAATATTAATTCAACCTAAAATTATATGATTATGAAAAAGTTTATTTACACAATTGGATTAGCAGTTTTTTCCGTGATTTTAATGGCGCTTGCTCCACAGGAGTCAACTAAGCTTATTACGAAAACAGGACATATTAACTTCTTTTCACATACCGAAGTAGAGGATATAAGCGCAGATAATTACCAGGTGTCAAGTACGTTAGAAAAAACAACAGGAGCCATTGTTGTGGTTGCACCCATGCAAAGTTTTGAATTTGAAAAAGCAATGATGCAAAAGCACTATAATAGTCCTAAGTTTTTAGACACCAAACAATTTCCTAAAGCAAAGTTTAAAGGCACTATAAGTAATTTGGCTGACATAAAATTTGATAATAACGGAACATATCCTGCCAAGGTTGAGGGTACTTTGACTATGCATGGAGTTAGCAAAGAAATAATGAATGAAGGCAGTATTACTGTTAAGGATGGAAAAGTGACGGTGAATACGAAAATGAATATTGTATTAGCAGACTTTAACGTTGTTTTTGAAAGTGGAAAGCCATCAACCAGTATTGCAAAAACCGTTGAGGCAACCATTAATATAACTTATTAGAATATTATTTAGTGCGAGTAAAGTATCATGTTGTTTGTTTTGTACCGCCCTTGTAACATATTGTTGCAAGGGCGGTTTTTTATACTTACCTAACTTTAACTGAAAAGCCTAACACACCAGAAGCGGGTTTCCCGTTTGCATGCTTTGCTTTAATACCTTCAAATATAATTCTATCGCCTCTCTTTAATCTTTTTAGTGCATCCTTAAGGTCTTCGGAAAAATATTTGCCAGTTACTTTAAATTCCGTAGCGGAACCTTTTGAAAATACAGTTACAGTGTAGCCTAAAAGAACGGGCCTTACATTGAAGTCAAAATTTTGATATTTTAAAATTGCATACTTAATTGCAAGTATTTGACTTTTTGGTAGCGAACCACTTGTTGAAAGACCGGCGTATTTAAATACGGGCTTAGGGAGAGCTTTTACTCTAAACTCAGAGCTTCCCATATTTTTTGTTCCACCGTTTTCTAATGTTGCTGTAACGCTAATTCTCGTTGTTCTTCCATTATTAGTATTAACCTTTACAATGTATTTTCCATTACCTATTGAACGTAAACTACCCTTGTTAATAGAAACTTTAAGACGATCACTTGGTATTCCAGGAACAGAAACGGTTATAGGATTATCTAAACCATCGTAAAATACATTCATTTGGTCAGCAGCCACTGTCAGTGAAGGTTTCGCTACTATATATTCTGACTTGTATGGAAATACTACTTCTTTTCCCGATGGGTTCACCACCTTGATAACTCCAGAATAGTTTTTAATTCCTTCTGAAGTGGTAGCGGCAGTATATTTACCTAAACCATTTTCTACAAATACGTTATTACTGTCCCCTTCAAAAATTCCTGTGCTCTCGTTGTAATTACCTACAAGTATTTCTGGGTTTCTCGTTTTGTTAAATGCGGCTAAGAATAAATCGGCTTTGTATTCTTCACCTAACATCACATAATTGCTTACAGGTATTACTTTTGCAGCAACTGTATCAAATTTCAAGCTTCCGGCATCAGCTTGTTTTAGTAAATAATCCACCACTGTCGATTCTGCATTTTTAACATCATTTTCAATTTTTGATAATATGGTCATGCAGGCAACTAAAGGGCGATGATAAAAGTTATACACCTCCCAGTTTTCGTTGTTTCTATTGTTTTTGGGGTCATCAGTGTCAATATCCACCACAACATTGTTTTTGTCTTTATCCAATATGGCATCGCTAATAACATTCTTGTAACTAATTAGTTTTTGTTTTAAACCTGCTGACAAACCCTTTGATCCGTCTTCTGAATCGCCAATCATAATATTGGTAGGTATATCATAATTATCCTTGTTAGTAATGTTATCTATTTGTAGGGTGTCCGCGATTTCGAAACTTACATCATCAGTGCCAGCGATAAGTACTTTTTTTACACTATCTAAATAGTTAACAAGTGTATTTGCAGCTAGTTTTATTCTTTGTGCTTTCTCCCAATTGTTTTTAACACGTACCGGATCAACGCTTTTTGCTAAATTAAATTGGGCATACAATTCGTTGTTCCGTTGATTAAAGTTTTCGTTAGTTTTTTCCAACCCTTTGTTTACAACTAAAAATGCATCTAATACATCTTTTGAAATATTAAGTGCCAATAACGCGGTAAGTACCAAATACATCATACCAATCATTTTTTGTCTGGGTGTTTCTTTTCCTCCTGCCATAACATTAAAGTTTTAAGGTTAATATTAGATCGTTCGTTGTTTAACCTCATAATGCAGGAAGTGAGAAAAGATACAGGTGTTGCTGTATTTTGCCTGATACTAGCTAGTTGTGATTGTGTTTTAAAGGTTACAGCAGACTAGTTTAAGTGTATTTCGTCGGTTGAAGTGTCTTGCTTTGCTTTTTCGGTTCTAGTGGTTTCCACAATAAGGTAAGTAAGCAAAAGTATTAGAAGTACTACCAGAAAAACCTTTTTGTTTTTGTATAGTGGAGTTTTATACAGCGGTGTTGTAGCGGTATGGTATTCATGCATTAACTTTTTAAAGTTTTTATGCTTCTCTATACCCTCTTCCGTAATGTCGAGCTTACCAGTTTTAAACTTTAGATTGTTCTTTGTTTGTTTGGTCATTATCTATCCAAAATTACTTAATCTCTACGTTTTTTAATAATCCGTTTTAGTTTATCTAATATGCGATAGGTCTTAACTTTTGCATTGTTTTCTGTAATTCCCAATATGTTACCAACTTCAGCGAATGAGTGTTGCTCAAAAAAACGCAACTCAATAAAGTGTAACGCTTTTTCATCCAATTGTGCTATTGCATCTTTCATTTTATTCAATGCTTCCGAATGCTCTTCAATGTGTGATTCTTTAACCATTAGCACAATACCGCTTTCTTCTATACTAATCGTTCGGGTACGATTGGTGGCTCTGAAGTGCATATTAGTTTCATTAAACGCTATTCGGAACAGCCATGAAGAAAATGGAAGTCCTTTGTCTTTATATTTTTTAATATTAATTAATGCTTTTAAAAATACGGTTGAGGTAATATCGGCACTTATATTTTCGTCATCAACACGCTTATAAATAAACACGAAAATTAATTTGTAGTATTTATCATAGAGTACATCAAAATGCTTAGGGTTCTTTTGAGCGGCCTTAATTTGCTTTAACTCAATAGCTAATTCTTCCTTGCTTAGATGGTAGGAGTTCATTGATTATTAAAATTCGTTAAAACGTTAATTATTCAATTGACGTTTCCTCTTGTTGATGTGGAGGTGTTGGTACATCATTAAGAGGAGCTTCATTGTCCACTTTGTTATCTAGAACGGAATTTAAGTAACCAAATTGTGTAGGGTTATTACTCAGCATAATTACAAGAATTGAGCAAATAACTATACTTAATAATACCACGGCAAAAGCAAGCATTTGAATATCTTTTCCACCTGGCATACCTAATTGTATTGGAATGGTAGCTAAGATAGCTGGTACTAAACCTTTAGGGGCCATAATTGCCATAATTCCAAGGTCTTTTCCCGACATTTCTGTTCGTACTAAAAGCTTAACGGATAATGGTCTAATAAGGGTTATTAGTGTTACTATTAATAGAGAGAGCAAATAAATTTCAACGCTTCCAAATTGCATATGAATGCCAACGTATACAAAAAAGAAGGTGGCCATAATAAAGACTAACTCGCTAAAAAAGTCCTTTTCGTCTTGCACTAATTCTTTAGCTGGCAGTAGTTTGTTTAAAAATGTATCTTTTAAAAGGTGGGCATTACCTAAGGTAATACCAAATATCAATACGGCTATTCCACCATTAAAATGCATGTTTTCTGTTATACCGTATATAATAAATACCAGCGCAATATTCATTACTCTTGAATTTTCGATAAAACGCGTTAAGTGAATAATCATTGACCAAACAATACCAGCAAACAAACCAATAATAGCGGCAATTAAAAAAGAGCGCCATATAGAATCAAGTATGGCTCCTAGTTCAAACACACCTTGCTTCATTGCGGCAAGCAGCGCTAAGCCAATAACAAGACAAAAGACATCGCTAAGGGCTGACTCAAGTAGTAGCGTAGTAGACCCTTTTTCATTCATTTTTAATTGTTTAATTATTGGAATAACCACGGCAGATGATGTACCGGCTATAATTACTCCAAAGAATGAAGCGCTTAGCAGATCTAATGAAGTAAAATAACTATAGGCTATTATTGTTCCAACAAGCGCACTAGTAATAAAGTTGAATAAGGTTAATAGGAAAGCGGATCCAATAGAATTAAAAATTTCTCTAATTTTTAAGTTAGTTCCGCTTTCAAATAATATGAGTACTAATGTGATTGCTGTAAAAATTGGACCTATTGCACCAAAATGAGAAGCATTAACAAGTTTAAGAACAGGGCCAACTAAAATGCCAACCAACAATAAAACCAATACATTGGGAATTTTGGTGTATTTGAATAGCCCATTAAATAAATGGGCCCCAAATATTAATACGCCTATGGCAATAATTACTATAGCTGTATTCATTCGGAAATGGCTATGATAAAACGGTTCCAGTCAAATGCAGATCCAGGGTCTGTCTTACCATGACCATAACCACGCACATGGTCTCCACTTACATCTGAGTGTCTTACCACACGTTCAACAGGTATATTGTATTGTTTCATCCAACGTTTACACAAACTAACGCATGAGTCAAACTGTACTTGAGAATAAGTTCCTTTATGTTCTATTGCTTTGGAATAGCTATCAAAATTATGAACACCTTTTACCAATAGCTCAACCCCTAAATAATGTGCATTCAAATTATTATAAGGCTTGTGAGTAGATTTTCCCGCATGTAATGCTTTTTGTGGTGGTGTTATCATTGGGTCAAAGGTACCATTGGGTTGAATAAAGCCATGTATGGAGAGCTTAATGGATTTTAAAAATTCTTTTGCGTATAACGTATCATTATTAACATTTAAATATTCTGCCATAGAATGAATAATAATTCCTTTAGGAACAATATTGCTGACTTTTGGTGGAGCGGGTTTGTTGTTTTGGGTAACACCTTTTAATTGAAATAACCCGGTGACAATAAATATTGCTAATACTATGTGCTTAACGCGTAGAATTTGAAACATTACTTTTATAAACTAATAAAGTAAATATAAGCAAATGAGGAAATAGTTTTTACCTTAACTTATAAGTTTACGTGCTAAATATTATAAAGCACATACAATGCCGAAGTTAAAGCCAAAACCATTAGAAACACTTCGGTTGTTGGTGGGGTTGTTTTCTTTTGCTTTTACGCGAGTAGATGTAAAGCCAAGTCCAAAGTCTAAAGAAACAAACTCATTAACGAACCAGCCCAAGCCAGCACCTAATTCAAAAACAAAAATACCTGCAGTTAGTTTAGAGATGTTAAATTGGGCCGGTTCATACTTTTCCATGTATTTACCAAATCCAACAGATGTGTGAGCGTATGGCTTAATTGTGTTAGCGCCAAAATAATACCTACCGAATGGGTTAAATGTAATGG
>CAXHCC010000094.1:0-10234 GCA_964014945.1 uncultured bacterium
ACACAACGCACATCGTCGGCAGCGTCAGATGTGTATAAGAGACAGCTGTACATCCATGGAATAAGGCAGAACTACCACAGGACTTAAATAAAGTTGAAAAGTTTGTATTAGATTGGATTTCGGAGATCAGACATTTATAATTATACCATTATAGTATGACAAACAATTTTAAAAGAAGAAAATTTATAAACCGACTATCATTAGCAGCATTGGCTATATTAAGCAAGCCGCTGAAAGGCTTAGGTTATAATACAGCTGTAAACAACAATAGTAACTCAATGGAAAGCAAACCAAAAATTATTAAAAAAGTGAAACCGATGGGATTTCAATGGGAAACTGCAGACCCTTTTTTATTTTGTGTACATCATGAAGATCGTTACCCAAAAGGGAATAGTAACATGGAAGTAACCGATTCACTGGAAGGGAGAAATATAGGTAGTGATTTTATTGTTAAAGATGGGTACAGAATGTATCATGGAAAAAAAGTTCCTGGATTTCCTGGTCATCCACATAGAGGGTTTGAAACAATCACCATTGTTAGAGAAGGTATTATTGATCATGCAGATTCAATGGGAGCGGCAGGACGATATGGAGATGGAGATGTTCAATGGATGACCGCAGGCAAAGGAGTGCAACACTCTGAAATGTTCCCTTTACTCAATCAAGATGAAGATAATCCCGTAGAACTATTTCAAATTTGGCTAAACCTGCCCAAAAGCAATAAAATGGTGGAGCCTCACTTTAAAATGTTCTGGAACAAATCCATTCCTGTATACAAACACGAAGATGCAGGGGGAAATTTAACCAGTATAGAAGTAATCGTTGGTTCTTTAAAAAATAATACACCTCCTACTCCACCACCAGACTCATGGGCAGCCAATATCGATAATGACGTTGCCATATGGAACATAACGCTTAGCCCAAATGCCATATATACCATACCAAAAGCAAAACTTGGGGTAAACAGAACCTTATACTTTTATATCGGAAAATCGATTAACATGGATGGCAAAAAAATAGACAAGTATCACATGGTAGAGGTTAATGCCGAACATGATTTACGCATTGAAAACGAGAATCATGAATCCCGAATATTAATGCTTCAAGGTAAACCAATTGATGAACACGTAGTTCAATACGGACCTTTTGTTATGAATACTAAAGAAGAAATAAACCAAGCTTTTGAAGATTATCATAAAACAGGGTTTGGCGGGTGGCCATGGCCAAGAACGGATCAAGTCCATAGCATAAATGAGGGCAGGTTTGCGTTACACGCCAATGGCAAGAAAGAGTATGGAGGGAAATAACTAATATTACAACACCATTACTTCTTCTTTGTTTACATACACCAACATTGGTTTTTGCATGTCATATCCCATTCTAGCGATTAGTTCTGTGTAAATCTCAACTTGCTTTTTGTGCTCAGCTTTCTCCTCTCCAGTTTTATAATCAATTACCACTGCAGAGCTCCCATCAAAAACCACTCGATCAGGCCTATAAACCTTACCATCATCGTCTATCACCTCTGCTTCATTCTTCACAATAACATCATCTGAAAAGTACTTATTTAGCTCAGGATGATTAACCACCGCTTCAATTGTTGAACTCAACTCAATCTTTTCATCATTGCTTATTAAACCATCCACAAACATTTTTTCTAAAACACTTGACGAATCAGTTGACTTTATAATTTTTGCCAATGCATTATGAAGCTTAAGCCCATATTCTAATTGGGAGTTATTTGATTGCAAGTCCCAAATTGAAGACGATGCCATTCTCATTTTTATCCAACTCCTCCAATCGCTTGTATAAAACTGGTCCAAATTAAACCTCTCTAAATCGGTTGAATCATCCATAGATTCTGAAACTCTACTTTTCTTATCACCATATTGATAGTCAAACAAATTATCAGACCATTCTCCGCTAGTCTGCAAATAATGTGCAAACATATCTGAATACGTAGATATATTCGCTGGTGATTTGGATGGCAAACCCGTAAGCACGTAAAGTCGTTCTCGTGGTCTGGTTAGCGCAACATACATCACATTAAGCGCATCAAGCAATGACTTATTCAGCTCATCTTCATATTGCTGCGCAAACTTCGTGTTTAATACTTTTTTACTTAAAGGAATTAATGCTGCTGATAACTCTTCAACATTATTATTATCAATATCAACCCAAATATCACTTTTACCTTTCATTATTCTACCATCTAAAAAAGGTAAAATAACAGCTGGAAATTCAAGCCCTTTTGATTTATGTATAGTCATAATTGTAACGGCATTTACACCTTCAGGAACTATAATAGAAGCCTTATGTTGCCGCTCTTCCCAAAAAGCTACAAAATCCTGATAACTATTTAAATACCTGTTTGTATACTCTAAAACTTCATCGAGAAAAAATTGTATGTAAGCATTCGGGGGTGAGTTAAAACCAAATAACCCAATTAGCGACTCAACTAACTCATAAAGTGGAAGGTTTAGCAGTTGATAATAGTTGAATTCTGCGCAAACTAATTGCAGTAATCGCTCATGATTTGATGACTTACATTCATTTAAATATTTGAGGAAATCTTCTTCTTTAATCCATGAAAAACGAATAAAACTCTCCAACAATGCCACCTTAATTATTTCGCTGTCAGGATTAACGAAATATTTAATAAGTAAGAATAGAAAGTTAACTTCACCTGAGCTACTCAACAGCAAAGACTCAGCTGAAATAACAGGTATATTATGAGATGACAAATAATTTGCAATATCATTGCCATCGGAATTTCTTCTAATCAAGATGGCAATATCTTTTAAAGCATAGCCATCAGCTTGCAACTCATTTACGATGTTTTTGGTTTTGCTTAAATGCTCCTGCCTTACAATTTCTTTCTCCCCACCCAAAAATTCAATTTGAATATATCCTCCCACATTTTCTTCATTATATCCTTGTTCTAAACCACTATAAATAGATTTATACTCATCATTTAATGTTGTTGCAAGCACGCTAAAAAAGCTATTATTAAACTGAACTATTTCCTTTTTACTACGATAATTGTTTGCTAACAGCTGAAGGTTGTAATTCCTAACCAATGCCTCTTCACGTTCTAAAACTAAATCATTCTTTTGTTGAGCATAAACATTTGGTAAGGAGGCAAACTGTTGCACCTCTCCTCCACGCCACCTGTATATCGCTTGTTTACTGTCACCAACTAGCATTGTAAAGTATCCTTGCGCCAAGGAGTTATCAATAAGTGGCAACAAGTTCTGAAATTGCAATACAGAAGTATCCTGAAATTCATCCACCAAATAATTGCTGTACTTTTCCCCTAACCGCTCATAAATGAACGGTACAGGCTCCTTCATTACAATCTGAGCAATCATTTTGTTGAACTCGGAAATGTGAACAATATTATTTTGCAGCTTATATTCATTAAGTAGCTTTTCAATTTCATTTAAAACTGCTAGCGAATAAAGGGAAGTATTAATTAACTTTAAAAGAGTTATCTCTTGTGCATTGGCGTTTATATACTCCTGCGCCATATAATACAGAGTTAATAATTCTTCTTTTATACTATCGATGGCATCAATGTCAGCATCCTCTGCTTTTCCGGACACCCACTTGTCTTCATCCAAATAACGTTGAATAGTAGTTGATGGAGTTAATTTATCTTCGTTGCACTTAGACAAATAGGTGAAATATTTAGGTATTCCATTTGCTCCTCCTGCAAATTTGTTATGCTCCACATTGGCATTTTTAATACACAACAAAGCCTTATCCCCAAATTCTTTAATTGTATTGTCAAATTGAGAAATGGCAACATTGAGCGACTTTTTTATGCTAAAAAAATCAGCTAACGTTAAACTCTTCAGTTTCTCTAAATAAATAATCCCATCATCATTGATCAAGTTCTTTGCAAACTTTTTCAAATCATTCTCAATATGCCAACTTTTTTCTCCAACAGCCTTAGATTCAGCAAAATCAATCAACACTTTGCTTAAATTATCATCACTTCCAATTTGTGCAATAAGCATATCTATTGCCTGAGTAAGCAACTTCTCATCATCTAACTCTAAATCAAAATTCATTGGAATTTTTAAGTCAAAAGCAAAAGTTTTGACCACCTTGTATACAAAACTATCTATAGTACCTATTGCAAAGTCCGAGTAATTGTGCAAAATGGCCGTTAACACCCTGTTTGACCGCTCCTTAATTTGTTGTTCACTAAGCGATTCTGATTTAAGCAGGTTAATTAAGGTTAAATTACTAGCAGATGAAACATCATCACGCGACAGCTCAGCCAAAGATTTGAGGATTCTCTCCTTCATTTCTGTAGCAGCCTTATTGGTAAAGGTTATGGCTAAAATTTTCTTGTACGCTCTTGGAGGGTTTGATGCATCGTTTAAAGCTAAACTTAAATACTCCTTAACAAGTGTAAACGTTTTGCCAGAGCCAGCGGAAGATTTATAAACAGTAAAGTTTTTTGTTGCCATTTAAACAATGTTTTGACAAATTGCAAGTTACATTATTATTGGCTAACATTGTATTAAGCCTGATTCTATGAAGCTTTCCAACGTAATCGTTATTGTGTTTTTATTGGGATTCCCAGTAATTCATTCTTATGCGCAAAACAATGTTGCAGCAAAAGGCGAATTAATTGTACAGCTCACTTCTAATGAAGCAACATCACTTTTAACCAATGAATTTGGTAAAATAAATGGAGTAAACACTGAATTAAAAGTAGTAAGTACTATCTCGAATAGGATGAATTTATTTCTACTCTCCTTTAATCCTAACAAGATAGATGTAGATTTTTTATTACAGCTTCTCGCACAGAATAAGCATGTAATTGAAATCCAAAAAAATCATTTTGTTGAGGATAGGGACACCCCCAACGATAGTGCGTTTGCTAATCAATGGCATCTTGAAAACACCGGACAAAACGGCGGGTTGGTAAATGCCGACATTGGTGCCACAGATGCTTGGAATATTGTTACTGGGGGTTTAAGTGCGCAAGGTGACACGATTGTTGTAGCGGTAATCGAAGGAGGGTTTGACCTAAATCATATTGATCTAAATTTTTGGAGAAATTATAATGAAATACCGAATAACAATATAGATGATGACAATAATGGTTATACAGACGATTATAATGGGTGGAATACCAGTAATTTAAATGATGAGCACGCATTACTAACCCACGGAACCTTGGTTAGTGGCGTAATTGGCGCTAAAGGCAATAATGGTTATGGAATTTCTGGGGTAAGTTGGAATGTTAAAATCATGCCTGTATCCCAAATAACGGGTTTGGAATCCGATATTTTAGCGGCATATGCATATATTATTGACCAACGCAAATTGTATGATAATTCTAATGGCAGCAAAGGTGCTTTTGTGGTTGCTACCAACTCTTCCTTCGGCTTAGACCTAGAACAACCTGCCAGCCATCCTTTATGGTGCGCCATGTACGATTCGCTTGGAGCGGTAGGTATCTTAAACGCTGCCGCTACTAGCAATAGCAACATTAATGTTGATACGCAAGGAGATATACCCACCGCCTGTAGTAGTGATTGGCTTATAACGGTTACCAACACTAAAAATGATGACAGCAAAGCTATTGCCGGGTTTGGAGCCAACACTATAGATTTAGGAGCACCAGGAACGGACATATTATCAACCGCTCCTAACAACAAATACAAAGCTGATGATGGTACTTCTTTAGCTGCTCCTCAAGTTGCTGGATCTATAGGCTTATTGTTTGGTATTCAATGTAACGCCTTTATAACTGAGTATAAAAGTAACCCGGATAGCATAGCGCTTATTATTAAGGATTCAATATTGAGCAATGTAGATAAAAAGGATACATTAAAAAACTTAACATTAAGTGGTGGCCGACTTAATATTTACAAAACAACTCAAGCCATTTATAATAAATACTTGTATGGTGTATGCAGTTTGGTTGATACATCAATAATTGGGGACACAATTGCAATACCTAAAGTTAATGTTGACGATAGCCTTTTTGTGGACTTGAATATAATTGGTGTACAACCCGATAAAGACTTGGATCATTTAATAGTTCACTTTAGAAGTATAGAAAATTGTGACAAGGTTAATATATCCTTGTTTAACTTGTTTGGGAAACCTGAAAAAACCTATACGTTTGATAATACACAAACTTCAGGAAATATAATATCGGCTAACCTAGATGTTAAATATATAGCTTCAGGTATATATTTTTTACAAATTGAATGTGGAGGAAAAAAATCTCCGTTCAAGAAAGTGTTGATCCAACAATATTAAAAGGAAGTTGATAAATAAAGGACTGTAAAGCCAGTAAGAAACAATACACCCAGTATCGCAAGGTATTTTAGCCATTGAGGCGGATGAAATTTCTCCTCTACCTCCTTATTGTAAATCATTTTAAAGTTTAGTACGGCAAACAATGGTGCAAGAATAAAGCTTAATGCCATTGCTACATTAACGATTCCTCCCAAATTGGTAACAAAATTTAGGAATATAAAGTATGACCCCGTTACTAATATCGTTACCCACACCAAATAATGTTTCTTACTGAACTCAATTTTGTCTGCATCAGAACGTAATAACCCAATTGTCCGCTCAATTGATCTACTATATCCATCAATTAATGTGATACTAGTTCCAAACATTGTTGCAAAAGTTGCAATGGCAATTATCGGTTTACTCCATTCGCCTACTGCAATTACAAACACATCAACCAACATTTTAGAAAACCCTATACCTTTCATTTTTCGTATTGCTTCAACAGGGTATGACTGATTTTCATATAAAACGTATGCGCCAATTGTCACAAAACAAATAGCCAATACAACGGTAATTATGTAACCGATATTAAAATCCAATAACGTTTCCTTTAATTTAGGAAAGTAACCAGTCTGTTTAATTCGTTCTTGCGTCCATAAACTATGCCATGCAGACATATCAATAGCAATAGGCATCCAGCCCATTAAAGCTACTATAAACAGCAAATCGCCATTAGTTAAATTACTTAAAACAATATACGTTGATTGGTAGTTGGAAGGAGCAGGAAGTGTAAAAATTACGCTAAAAAAAGCAATTAATACGGTAGCCACCAATAATAAACCAATTCCTTTTATTACTAAATCAAGGATATTAAACCTACCGTATGCCAATAATATAAACACCACTGTAAAAATTATTAATGGCCACAATTTAGCATCGATAGTTTCATTAGTTAGATTATTAGCCAAGCCTCCGGTTACCGTAACAATCGCAGTGGTAATGATAAACATTGATATTAAGGTAGTTATGAGAAAAAGAATAAGTACCCACTTTCCCATTTTTTTATACCCTTCAATAATCGAAGTGCCTGTAGCATTGGTATATCTAGAAGCAAATTCCAAAAATGGATATTTAAAAAGGTTAGCTATTAATACAATACTCAATAAGCCAAATCCATAAAAAGCACCAGCTTTAGTAGATTGAACAAGGTGCGACCCACCAATACATGTGCCTGCAAACATAATTCCAGGCCCAAAGGTTTTCCAAAAATTCTGATACTTACCGTTTTTCATATTCACTGCGAAACTAACGAAAATGCGTGAAACTAATTACATAACCCAGATAGAATTCCTACTCGAACAGAATTACTTACGGATTGACTGACTTAAAGTCCTTGGGTCACACTTTAGGAAATTATAGCTATAATCAGCCAAAACTGAAATATTAAGTAATATAAATATTCTACAAATACACGTTCCTAACTGAACAATAATTCACTTGCTTTTTTAGTTAACTTTGTAATTAAGACGAACACTCACCATCAACTACAAATGGCGTACACTATTGACTTACAAACATTTACAGACGATAGAGGAAATCTGACTGTAATCGAAAATGTTTTACCTTTTGAAATTAAACGCGTATTCTACATTTACGGGGTTGATGACTCAATTAGAGGTGGGCACCGACACCACCAAACGATTCAGGCCGCAATATGTATTAAAGGAAGTTGTATTATCGATAATAATGATGGTTTAAAGAAAGAAGAGTTTAATCTAGACTCTCCAAATAAATGCTTAATACTCGAACCAAAGGATTGGCATCAAATGCATAGTTTTTCGCAAGACGCTATATTAATGGTATTTGCATCAAGAGCCTACGAAGAAAATGATTACATATTTGAGAATTACGAATGATAAATTACGAAAATCTTAAAAAAGCAAATCAAACTTTCTTCAAAGAATTTGAAAAATCTTTTCACCATTCGTTGGCAAGTGGGTGGTACATCCTAGGCAATAACGTAAAAGCTTTTGAAAATGACTTTGCTAACTATTGTAACACAACGTACTGCGTTGGTGTTGCTTGTGGCTTAGACGCATTAACCTTATCATTAAAAGCTTATAATTTCGAACCGGACGCGGAAATAATAGTACCATCGAACACATATATAGCAACAATTTTGGCTATTATTCAAGCTGGATTAAAACCTGTATTGGTAGAGCCAAACATAAACAGTTATAATATAGACCCATCTAAAATCACAGAAAAAATTTCTACGAATACCAGAGCTGTTCTGGTTGTACATTTATACGGTAAAGTTTGCGATATGGATTCAATAATTCCAATTTGCAAAAAGAACAATTTACAGCTGATTGAAGATTGTGCGCAAGCGCATGGAGCAACATATAATAATCAAAAAGCGGGCTCATTTGGTGACATTGGTTGCTTTAGTCATTATCCTACAAAAAACTTAGGAGCAATTGGAGATGCGGGATCTATTACCACAAATAATGAAAGGTTACAAAAAGTTATAAGGAAACTTCAGAATTACGGGTCATCAATCAAATATAAAAATGAAATGATAGGATATAATTCGCGATTGGATGAAATTCAAGCGGGATTCTTATCTATTAAACTAAAAAAGCTAAATGATATTAATAACCATAAAAGAGCATTGGCCAAAATTTATTTGGAATCACTGAGCAACAATTTCATCAAACCAGTTACCGATAATAACTACCATGATGTATATCACATATTTAACATTAGACACCCGGACAGGGATACTTTAAAGAAATATCTAGAGAAAAATGAAATTTTAACCGAAATCCATTATCCTATACCTCCTCACAAACAGGAAGCCATGAAAGGAATTTTAGACAAAGAACCACAACCGATTTCAGAGGAAATTCACCGGACAACATTAAGCTTGCCCATCTCTTACTCTCACACAGAAGATGAAATTAGAAAGGTGGTTGATGTATTAAACTCTTTTTAACCTTTAATGGCATATATTTCAACACTTTAAACTCCCAGCAAAATATAAATTTGTGGAGAATCGTAATTACCAGAATAAGCTGTTGGTTTAACCGAAAATGACAATTAATAAACTTCCATCTAAGTTTTCAAAAAACGTAATTGCCTTAATTTCTGGTACAGTACTCGCTCAGCTGGTGCCTATTTTAGTATCTCCTATTATCACAGCTCTTTATTCACCTGAAGATTTTGGACAATTTGCGATATTCATGGCTATTGCTGGTATTATTGGCTCAATTGCTACCTTAAGATATGAAATAACTATTGTTTTACCTGATAACACCAAAGATGCAAGCAATCTGCTGGTAATTTCATTATTGATTACCGCATTTATTTCAATTATAACATGGGCGCTTGTGTCTATCTATCCTAAATGGTTAGTTAAAACATTTGAATTAACCAGCTGTGCAAACTTCTTGTATCTAATACCTGTTTCGGTAGCCGCAATAGGTGTTTACCAATCATTTAATTATTGGTCTATTAGCATAAATCAGTTTAGAAATAATGCAATTAGCAAAATCACTCAAACATCAAGTAATGCTCTCGTTAATATAGTGTTAGGAAAATTGAAATATGGAGGTGTTGGTTTAGTAATAGGACAAATAACAGGTCAACTTATATCAGGGTTGTTTCTCATGTTTCAAACAATCATTCAGTCAAAAAATGAGTTTAAAGGAATTTCTATAAAAGAAATTAAAGCAAAAGTAATCGAATATAGAAAACACGCCGTTATAAATACGTCTCACGTTTTAATAGACGCATCGCTAAATCATGGATTATCCTTTTTCCTTCTTCTATTTTTTGGGAATAATTTGGTAGGGCTATATGCATTTAGCTTTAGAATACTAAAAGCCCCATTGGCCATAATTGGAAGATCAATGGGCCAAGCTTTCTATAAAGAAGCGAGCGATTACAAAAACACTTC
>CAXHCC010000095.1:0-9897 GCA_964014945.1 uncultured bacterium
AGGTATAATCGTGATTGATGTATGGTTTATCCTTCAAAAAGTTTTCAATATATATTCTAAATATGCCAATATTGGTTAGGCTTCTGCCATTAACACTCGAATCTGTATTTACATTATGTTCTTGATTATAAGCAGCAATCTCTTTCTCCTTATCCTCAATGTATTTGGTAACAAATTCAAATTTTTTGTAATGCTGCAGATGTTCACTTGAACATTGCTTTATGCTATTAATATTTATGTTTATTGAACGTACAATTCTTCTACCTCCACTTTCTTCCATGCCTCGCCAATTTTTGAATGCATCGGAAATAAACGCATAGGTGGGGATGGTGCTTATTGTCTTGTCCCAATTTTGAACCTTTACGGTTGTAAGGTTTATACTTAATATGCTTCCGTCTGCTCCGTATTTGCTAAATTCTACCCAATCGCCAATGCGTAGCATATCATTTGCGGATATTTGAATGCTAGCAACGAGCCCCAAAATGGTGTCTTTAAATACCAACATTATAACAACCGTTGCAGCTCCTAACCCTGCTAGAATTGCTCCTGGCTCAACACCCATTAGTTTAGCCACAACCAAAATGCTTAAGATTATGTATATAATAATATTAAGCAGTTGGTATATGCTGGTTATGGGTTTATCCTTAAACAATTCTGATGCAGAAAAGAAGTGATAAATGGCTTTAACAAAAGCTAAAACTGTAATGCCAATAACAACAATTATGTACAACTCAGTTAATCTTTCAACATATTCTAGCAAATGCTGGAAATTATAGAACACTGCATTTTTGGAAAACTCTATCACCACGGCAGGAGCCAAATGGGAAAGGTTGCTAAACACTTTTTCCTCCAGCAATACGTCATCCCATTTATTTTTGGAATGTTTAACGTACTGGGTTACCAGGTTAAGTATTATTCGTTTTGCAATAAAGTTTACAATAACACAGGCCACCCCTAATATGAGAATAAGTATAGCTAGTTCAACGTAGGGTAGGTAGGTATTAGGTACTTGCAGTTGATGCAACCAGTTTTCCAGAAATTTTAGATAGATATTCATTATGTGTGGAATTTTCTCATTTCAAAGATAAATGATGTATTTCAATTTATTGTTGAATAAAGTATACAAAAAAGCCCCGCTGATATGCGAGGCTTCTTTATGGTTGTAATAATGATTTATCCTTTAATAAAGCCAGATAGTTTTTCAACACTATCCTTCGCATCTCCATAAAGCATATCCGAATTTTCTTTGTAGAATAAAGGATTTTCTTCACCTGAATAACCAGCATTCATTGATCTTTTCATGATGATTACCTTTTCAGCTTTCCAAGCTTCAATAACAGGCATACCATAAATTGAACTGTTAGGATCATCCTGTGCATTTGGATTTACCACATCGTTAGCACCAATAACCATTAATACGTCTGTATCTGGCATATCATCATTTATCTCGTCCATTTCTAAAACAATATCGTAAGGTACTTTAGCTTCTGCAAGCAGTACGTTCATGTGTCCTGGTAATCTACCTGCAACTGGGTGAATAGCAAAGCGAACCTCTTTTCCTGCTTTTCGTAATGTTTGTACCATACTGTTAATTGGATATTGCGCTTTGGCAACTGCCATACCATATCCTGGAACAATAACGATGGACTTAGCATCATTTAATATACCTGCTACTTCTTCATGCTCTAATGAAGTTACTTCTCCTTCAATTTCTTTTGCTTCACCGCTTCCAGCATTGTTTCCGAAGCCACCAAGAATTACAGATATAAATGAGCGATTCATTGCTTCACACATATGCATAGAAAGAAATGCACCTGAGCTACCTACTAATGCACCAGTTACAATTAAAAGGTCGTTTCCTAGCATAAATCCAGCAGCAGCAGCAGCCCATCCTGAGTATGAGTTTAGCATACTAACAACAACTGGCATATCACCACCTCCAATAGACATAACCATCATTACGCCTAGGTAGGATGCAATTCCCGTCATGATGTATAGGTAAAGCATTCCATCTGTACCGTGTGCTTTCCCAAACATTACTCCTAAAACAACCGTAACTACTAATAACGCAACATTTAATGCGTGTCGTCCAGGATAAAGTAATGCTTTACTGTTAATTTTCCCTTCTAGTTTTCCCCATGCAATTATGGAACCTGTAAATGTTAAAGCACCAATAAAAATACCCACATAAACCTCTGTAAGATGAATGTTATGTTCTGCACCATGCATTCCTTGGGTAGCAGGATCTAAATAAGAACCAAAACCTACTAAAACGGCAGCTAAACCTACAAAGCTGTGCAGCATTGCAACGAGTTGCGGCATGGAAGTCATTTCCACGCTACGTGCCATTAATAAACCAATTACCGATGCAATTGCAATAGCGGCAATAATATAGGTATGACCCGCAACACCTTCACCTAATACAGTAGCCACAATTGCTATAATCATACCTACAATTCCGTACATTACTCCGCGCTTAGCAGACTCTTGCGAAGAAAGACCGCCAAGACTCAAAATAAATAGAATACTGGCAAATAAATAGGCTGCTGTTTGAACTTCTTTTATAATAAACATAAACTCTTATTTTTTAAACATTTTCAACATTCTATGAGTAACAAGGAATCCACCAACAATATTAATGCTGGCAACCAAAATTGCAACAAAAGCAATAATGGTCATTGGGTCAGCATAGTCGTTCGTTGTTTGTAATAAACCACCGATAACAATAATGCCGCTAATTGCGTTGGTAACCGCCATTAATGGAGTATGAAGTGAGTGAGACACGTTAGAAATAACCTGCCATCCAACAAAAACGGATAAAACAAATACCGTAAAGTGTTGAATAAATGCACTTGGCGCAAACTGACCAACAATGTATAATAATGCACCAATTACAGCAAGACGGATAAACATTGATCTTGTTACTTTTTTAGCTGCTTCTTCTTCAGCTTTTGCAATTTCTTCAGGGGTAGGAGGTGCAACTTCTTCTTTTTTCGCAGCACCGCCACCGGCAGTAGGGCTCACTTGCAAAGGTGCAGGAGGCCAGTTTACTTTACCATCATGTGTAACCATTGCTCTGGATACCACATCGTCTTCCATGTCAATTTTCCAGTTCTCCGCTTTACCCATATCATCTAATAAATGACATAAGTTGTTGCCATACAATTGAGATGCTTGATTAGGAAGTTGATCGAGCTTACCAACAATTTTAACTCCGTTAGGAGAGGTTACTACTTCTCCATTTTTAGTTAGCATACAGTTACCACCAGTAGATGCAGCTAAGTCAACTACCACTGAACCAGGTTTCATCAACTCAACATGGTAATCCATCCACAATTTAGGAGCAGGTTTGCCAGGTATTTGCGCTGTGGTGATAACAATGTCCACTTCTTTCGCCTGCTCTCTAAACAGCTGCATTTCTGCTTCAATAAACTCCTTACTCATTTGTTTAGAGTACCCTGAAGAGGTAGCTCCGTCTTCTTCGATTTCAACGGTAAGAAATTCACCACCCATTGATTCGATTTGCTCGGCAACTTCTTTTCTTGTATCAAAAGCTCTAACTATTGCACCTAATGAATTGGCTGCTCCTAACGAAGCTAAGCCCGCAACACCAGCTCCAATAACTAATACTTTTGCAGGATCTACCTTGCCCGCAGCTGTAATTTGTCCGTTTAAAAACCTTCCATAATGACCAGCTCCTTCAATAACCGCTCTGTAACCTGCAATGTTCGCCATAGAGGACAATACGTCCATTTTTTGTGCTCGCGAAATTCTCGGAATGGCATCCATTGCAACAGCATTCACTTTTTTATCCGCAAGTTTTTGAAGCAAATCTTGGTTTTGTGCAGGGAATAAATAGCTTAGCATAACTAAGCCTTCCTTCATCATTGGAATTTCTTCCTCTAAAGGTTCTTTAACTTTAAGAACGATGTCTGACTTGCCATAAATATCAGCAGCGGTGGCAACGATTGTGGCACCTGCTTCTTCAAATTCTTTATCCGAGTAGTTTGCTTTAACACCAGCACCTTGTTGTATCTGAACTTCAAACCCTTGCTTTTGCAAACGCTTTACCGTTTTAGGTGTAGCAGCTACCCTCAATTCATTTGGGGTAATTTCCGATGGGATTCCTACCTTCATGTTTAACTAGCTTTTTGTTTATTAATTGATTGCAGACTTTTATACCTGCTCATTTGTGGAGCGAAACTAATAATTATTAGCATATTACAACGCATAATTTTACATTAAATTCTTAACAATTTATACAGAAAGTATCTATTGTTAAAATGCCATTTAAAATGGGAGGTGTTATTAGGATAAACAGTGGTTGATTAACGTTAGTTAAGGATTGCTTAATTAATATTAAGCGGCTTTAAGCTTCTTGAAAACGGATTGTTTAAGCTTTCCATTTGCATAGTCTCCGGTAATTGTGATTTTTTTTACCTTATTGTTTGATGGCGAATCAAACATTAAATCAGTAAGTATTGCCTCACAAATAGATCGCAAACCTCGAGCTCCAAGCTTGAACTCAATTGCCTTATCAACTATTACATCCAAAGCACTCGAATCAAAGGTTAATTCTATATCATCCATTTTAAACAAATGGGTGTATTGAGATATTAAAGCATTTTTGGGTTCTGATAATATTCTTCTAAGCGCATTTTTGTCTAATGGGTTCAGATGTACCAATACAGGCAACCTTCCAATTAGCTCAGGAATAATTCCAAACTGCTTAATGTCTTGGGGAGATACATACTGTAAAATGTTTTCTTTGTCATATTCTTCCTCTTTTTTATTGACACTGTATCCAATAGCTTGGGTTTTTAACCTCTTTTGGATGTCTTTACTAATTCCATCAAACGCACCTCCGCAAATAAATAATATGTTTTTTGTGTTTATTTGAACCAATTTCTGGTCAGGATGCTTTCTACCTCCTTGTGGTGGTACTCCAACGGTGGAGCCTTCTAGTAGTTTAAGCAGTCCTTGTTGCACTCCTTCGCCAGAAACATCTCTGGTGATTGATGGGTTGTCACTTTTTCGGGCAATTTTGTCGAGTTCGTCAATAAAAACAATTCCGCGTTCGGCTGCTGATACATCATAATCAGCTGCCTGTAATAATCTGGAAAGAATACTTTCTACATCTTCTCCTACATAACCAGCCTCTGTTATTACTGTAGCGTCAGCGATACAAAATGGAACATTTAATACTTTGGCAATGGATCTAGCCAGCAATGTTTTTCCCGTTCCAGTTTCACCTACCATCATTACGTTGGATTTGTCAATTTCTACATCTTCATTCTTTTTCGACCCAACGGTGTTGCTATGTTTTAATCTTTTAAAATGATTATATACTGAAACAGAAAGCACCTTTTTTGCTTCATCCTGGCCAATTACATATTCGTCTAAGTGTTTTTTAATTTCGTGTGGCTTCTGTAATTTTAGTGCACCAAAGTTTGATCCATTATTTGCTTGTTGCTTTGCTTCATCCCTAACAATTGTTTGGGCCTGGGAAACACAATGGTTACATATGTGACCCGTTATGCCAGCAATAAGTACATCCGTGTCTTTTTTTGTGCGTCCACAAAAAGAACAAACTATTTCTTTGTTATCACTATTTTCAGCCATAAGTATTTACTTATTTTTTGCCAGACTTTTGCTTAGTTAATACCTCATCTACCATACCGTATTCTTTTGCTTCGGTCGCTGTCATCCAACAATCACGATCACTATCATCCCATACTTTCTGGTATTCTTGTCCACTATGCGAGGCGATTATGTCGTAAAGCTCTTTCTTTAATTTTTGGATTTCTCGAGCAGTTATTTCAATATCAGATGCTTGTCCTTGTGCGCCTCCCATAGGTTGGTGAATCATTACACGTGCATGCTTTAAAGCTGCTCTTTTGCCTTTTGTTCCTGCACACATAAGTACAGCACCCATAGAGGCTGCCATGCCGGTACAAATGGTGGCAACATCAGGTGAAATATATTGCATGGTATCATAAATACCTAAACCTGCGTACACAGATCCACCAGGGCTATTTAAGTATATTTGTATATCTTGCTTTGCATCCAAGCTCTGTAAAAATAAAAGCTGTGCTTGGATGATGTTTGCTACTTGGTCATCTATTCCTGTACCCAGAAATATTACTCGATCCATCATTAATCGTGAAAACACATCCATTTGAGTTACGTTTAATTGGCGTTCCTCAATAATGTATGGTGTAACGTTGTTAATACCTGACTTTGCGTATGAGTCAAATGTGTTGCTACTTATATTGCGATGGTTTATCGCGTACTTTCTAAATTCGTTATTGTCAAACATGCTATATTTTCTTTTAAATTAACACGCTAAAAATACGAAGAAATATGAAGTAAATACCTTTATACAAAGATACTTAGTAACAGGCTGTAGTTGACAAGTTATTGTTGTTTAAAAAACTCCTCAAATGGAACTTCTTTGTCTTCTAATATGTATGTAGACTTAAACAACTCCATCATTTTGTTGCCTAACAGTTGAGTATGAATACGCTGTGCTTCCTCCTGGTTGCTAAGGGTTTTTTGTGCATATTCAGTTAACTGTTCATCTGATAAAGGTTCTGGACTATATTGTTTAAACTGGTTTGCAATCATTTCTTTAGAAAATGCAATTAACTCCTCAGCTTTAACTTCAATTTTATTATCGGCAATTATTTTATTTTCGATCAACTGCCATTTCATTCCTTTTGAGTAGTTCTCGTAATCTTTTTCAACTTCTTCTGCAGTAATAGGCTTGTCGTTCGCTGCAACTATCCAACGTTTTAAAAACTGGTCAGGCAAGTCAAACTTAATTGTTTCCATAATATGGTCTACAATATCGTTGTATAACTTTTTATCACTATCATTCTCAAACATGTTTGCCGACTCTTCTTTCACTTTAGCTCTAAACTCCTCTTCACTTTTCACATTTCCTTCGCCATACACTTTGTCAAACAAGTCTTGGTTAATATCTGCTGGCTCTAACTTTGAAATGCTTTTTACCGTTACTTTAAATTTGCTTGTTAGCTTTTCTGCCACCGCTTTATTAATACCTAGCGTTGCTCCTAAGTCAGTAGGGTTTTCAGATATGCTTGGTGCATCAACAGTAATGCTATTATCTAACTTTAAGCCAATTAGCGCTTTTTTAAACTCTTCATTTTTAATTACCTCTGGTGAAACAGTTGCGTCTGTTTTTAGTATTCCGCCTTCTTTTATTTCTCCTGCATCATCAAGCTCAACAAAGTCACATTTAATTAATGCGCTTTCTTCAGTAACTTCTACAATACTCATCTTCCCGTAACGCTTTGCGATATCGGTAACGTATTTGTCAACCAATTCGTCATCAATTTTAATTTTTTGGTAGTCAAACTTGTCCTTTGAAGATAGTTTTACCTCAAATTTAGGAGCTAAGCCCATTTCATATGAAAACTCAAATTCATTTTGATTGTCCCAATCAATATCATCACCTGTGTCTTTAGGTAATGGTTGTCCAAGTAATTCAACCTTATTGTCGGTTAAATATTTTTGTAATGACTCGCTTAATAAATTGTTTATAGAGTCTACAAGAATCGATTTTCCGTACATTTTCTTGATAACACCTGTTGGCACCTTTCCAGGTCTAAATCCGGGAATATTAGCTTTTTTTCTATGGTTCTTTATTGCATCATCTACCTTTTGTTGGTAATCTTCACTAACAACTTTTACTTTTAAAATTGCATTTAAATCGTCAACTTTTTCTTGGGTAATATCCATTTTGATACGTTATTATTTGATTCTTATAATTTAGGGCTGCAAATGTATAAAAAAAACGTTAACTCCCAATGTTTTAGACAGGTAAAACGAAGGGTGTTTGCATCAACTATTACTTTACTTTAATGTAAATTCTTATGCCTTAAGATGTTTTTTCAAGATATAGGAAAGTTGAGCGTATTCAACTAAAAAACCATCATGTCCGTAAATTGAGTTAATTGTTTCAAACTTAGCGTCTCTTATGTTATTAGCTAAGAATCGTTGCTCTGCTATTGGAAACAATAAATCAGATTCAATTCCAACTATAATTGTATTTGCTTCAATTAATTGCAATGCTGCTTCAACCGATTCTCGACTCCGTCCAACGTTATGCGCATCCATACTTTTGGTTAATGTATAGTAGGAGTGGGCGTTAAAGCGGTTTGTAAGTTTTGTTCCTTGGTATTGCTGATAGCTGCTTGCTTTAAAACTATCTATACTATTTGGACTCGTTTCATGCTGAGTTACCTGATATGGCATATAATTTCGATAAGAAAGCATTGCAATTGCTCTGGCAGTTGCTAAACCATTACTTCCGCCATTAGGATTACTGTTCATCCACGTTGGATCATTTTCAATAGCCATTCGTTGCGTTTCGTTAAATGCTATGCCCCAAGGAGAATGTTGTGCATTTGTGGCGATCAACACGATGTTTTTAAATAGTTTAGGTTGAAGAATGCTCCATTCCAGCAATTGCATACCACCCATAGATCCGCCAATACCTAGTTTAACCTTATTAATACCCAAACTCTGCTGTAACAGGCTGTACATGTTTGCCATATCTCTGGTAGTTATTAATGGAAACTCATGAAGAAATGACTTACCACTTTCCGTATTTATCGACAACGGGTTAATGCTTCCGTAATGAGAGCCAGGCATATTTACACATATAATAAAATCATGTTTAGGGTCAATACTTTTGTTATTGCCTACTAATCCGCTCCACCAATCAGTAGGGTTAGAATCGCCTGTTAATGCATGAAAAACCCAAACTGCATTGTTTTTGGTTTTATTTAGGCTTCCAAATGTTTCATAGGTTAGATGAAAACCGTGAAGTACATTACCCGATTCAAGTTTGAATGCTTGTTTATAATTAAAACTTCTTTTAGCATGTGGGTAACCATGTGCTAAACTTGCTACTTTTTGATTGGTTGTTATTGATGTTGTGTGTTTCATAATTAAAAAAGCCCCCTAAATTGTTATTAGGAGGCTTTACTGATAAAAGGTTAAATAAATATAAATCAATACGTGTCTCCTGGCTGGTTTAAACAGCAGCAGCAAATACAGTTATTAGTTGTTGTAGTTAAATTCATAAGCATAAAAAAAGCCTCTCGAAATATTCGAGAGGCTTTATAAATAAGTTTTATCTGTTAAACTATAAAACATATACTTCTAGCCTCTCAGAGAGGTAACAACAAGTAATGCAAATAGTTTTTGTATTGTTCATTTCGTATAAATCTTGTACAAAGATAGTTAAATAATTAGGTTTCAGCAATAATTATTGCATCAGCCCTCGTCCGGTTTTTGTTATTCGGTTCTGTTTTTGTAAATCGATTACTAGCTTATCCAGAATACCATTTATAAATACTTTGCTTTTTGGCGAGCTGTAAATTTTTGATATTTCGATAAACTCGTTTAACGTTACTTTTACAGGTATGTTAGAAAAGCTTGTTAATTCCGCGATTGCCATTTGCATTAATAAAATGTCCATCATAGCAATTCGTTCCACTTCCCAGTTTTTAGTTTTGTCTGCTATTGTTTTTTTAGATTCATCATTTTGAAGAGCAGTTTGTGTATAGAGCTTTTTTACAAATCGCTCGTCTTCTTCGTCTTTATACAAAGGAAGGAGTTTATGCTGCTCTGTGCTATCCTCTTTAAAAGAAGTGATGGTTTTTACCAACATAGGGTTTACTATAAAAAGGTCGTCACCCCAATACATGTTTTTTTCTTCGTATAGGTGATTGAGTATTTCATGGTCGGAAATATAGTATTTGAATATGTCTGCAAAAAAAGATGCGTGATAATCAAATGAATCATCATTACTCGTTAGGCTGTCTCTTATACACATCTGACGCTGCCGACGATGTGCGTTGTGGT
>CAXHCC010000096.1:0-9895 GCA_964014945.1 uncultured bacterium
ACAACGCACATCGTCGGCAGCGTCAGATGTGTATAAGAGACAGCAATGAGGAGGAATTAAAAAAGTTAATTTGGCCGTATTTAAATCACTCATGCCAGCCCAATGCCTTTGTAAAAACACAAACTAAGCAATTAATTGCTTTGCGAAACATACAAGCCGATGAAGAAATTACAATTGATTATGAGTTAACTGAATCAAAAATGAGCGATCCGTTTAACTGTTTTTGTGGAAGTGAAATTTGTAGAAATTATATAAGCGGTTACGCACTCTAACCCTTTAGTTTTTTTTCGATGATTTGGCTATAGGGTTAAAATCTATGCATAATTGAATCCAATAAGCTAAGTCTTCATCCTTATCAATTCCTAAAGGATCTATATATACGTAACCTTTCATTGGTCTTCCGGTAAAATCCATTTCGTGGCAATACTCATTTTTAAGAGCCTCTTCATATACATCAGGTCCAATTCGAGCCATAAGGTTGTTTTTAATGATTCCGGTGCACATTTTATCGTTAACCATAAAACACAAGCCCCCCATCATTTTTCTGGCTTCAAAAAAGATATGTTTTTCTTGAAATACTTGTTTTATTCTATCGGCTAAATTTTCATCGTAGGCCATAGATAAGGCAAGTTAAAAGTTAAATTGCGTTGGCACCCAACATAAGAATTGGGTTTTCCAAATTGCGCTTGAGTGTTTTAAGGAAGTCGGCACCGGTTGCACCATCTACTACTCTATGATCACATGATAAAGTTACCTTCATTACATTACCTGCAACAACCTTCCCGTTTTTTACAACTGGGGTTTGCTTTATACCGCCCACAGCTAATATGCATGCGTCGGGACTGTTAATGATTGCGGTAAACTCTTCGATGCCGTACATACCTAAATTAGAAATGGTAAATGTGTTACCTTCCCAGTCTTGAGGTTGTAATTTTTTGTCTTTCGCTTTTTCTGAAAACTCTTTTACTTCTGTTGATATTTGGCTTAGGGTTTTTCCATCTGCATATCGCACTACAGGTACCAATAATCCTTCATCAACTGCTATTGCCACGCCAATGTTTATATGTTTGTTATAACGTATTTTATCTCCCATCCAAGCAGCATTAACCTGTGGATGATCACGCAAGCTCATGCCAGCCGCTTTAATAACCAAATCGTTAAACGATATTTTAGTACTAGCGATTGTATTTATAGATGCACGTTCTTTTATCAAATCATCCATGCTAATTTCCATGGTAAGATAAAAATGTGGAGCAGAGAATTTGCTTTCGGATAACCTGTTGGCGATTGTTTTTCGCATTTGGGAAACGGGTTCTTCTTTGAAACTTTCTGAACTCACGTAGTTAATGTCGACTCCAACTTGTATCGCGTCTAAATCTCTTTTTACAATTCTTCCACCCGTTCCAGTACCTATAATATTGCTAAGGTTAATACCTTTTTCTGCTGCAATTTTTTTCGCTAATGGGGATACCCTAATTGAGGTGCTATTTGTAGCAGGAGTGTTACTTGCTTTGGTTTCTGGCTTCTCAGCTGATGGCGTTTTTACTTTCGTTTCTTCCTCAATTTTTGGGGCAGGTTCTGGAGAGCTTTCTTCCTTTTTTTCTTCTACCTCGTTGGCTTTCTTAGTACTTTCTTCTTCGGCCAATAAGGCTTTTACATCTTCTCCTTTTTCACCAAGTATAGCTAGTATCTCATCCACCGGGGCCGCAGCTCCTTCCTTAACACCTATATGCAACAGTACACCATCTTGAAACGATTCAAATTCCATGGTTGCTTTGTCCGTTTCAATATCTGCTAGTAAATCTCCCGATTTTACTGTGTCACCAATTTTTTTGTGCCACTTTGATACAACACCTTCCGTCATGGTGTCGCTGAGTTTTGGCATGCGTACAATTTCTGCCATAGGTACTGTGCTAAATTTGTTATTACTCTTTTATAAAAGGGTAGTCCGTTTGCGCGTAAACATCTTTATAGAGCTCATCTTCATCTGGGTAAGGCGATTCTTCTCCAAACTTAATACACTCTTCTATAACATCTTTTACACGATTATTTATTGCTTCTAAGTCTTTTTTATTGGCCCATTTGTTTTTTGTAATTGTTTTTAAAACGTTGGCAATGGGGCCATTTTCTTTGTATACTTCAACTTCTTCTTTGGTTCTATAGGTAGATGCATCACTCATAGAGTGTCCTTTAAACCTGTAGGTTTTCATTTCTAGCAGCGTAGGGCCATTTCCCTTACGCGCATGATTTACTGCGTGCTCTATTGCTGCATGAACGTTTTCACAACGCATACCATCTACCTGGTAAGCATGCATACCATATGGAATTCCTAGTTTATAATAATCATGCTCTTTGGAAGTACGTTCCACGGATGTTCCCATGGCATAATTGTTATTCTCTATGATAAATACCACAGGCAACTTCCAAAAGGAGGCCATGTTGAAAGTTTCGTGTAAGGAACCTTGTCGTGTAGCACCTTCACCCATATAACAAAGGGTTATATTGTCATCCCCTCTATATTTATCGGCAAAGGCAATTCCTGCACCGAGTGGAATTTGACCACCTACTATTCCATGGCCGCCAAAAAAGTTATGTTCTTTAGAAAACAAGTGCATCGACCCCCCTTTTCCTTTTGAACAGCCTGTAACTTTTGCCATTAACTCTGCCATAATGTATTTGGGATGCAATCCTCGCCCAATTGGGTGCGCATGATCACGGTAGGCAGTAATTACGCGGTCGGTTTTTTTGATCACCGATTCTGATCCAGCAACAATAGCTTCCTGACCTATATATAAATGGCAAAAGCCTCTAATTTTTTGTTGTAGATATAACTGCCCCGTTTTTTCTTCAAACTTACGCATAAGCAACATGGATTCGTACCATTTTAAATAGGTTGCCTTACTATGCTTTTTAGTGGGCTTTATTTGAGGTAATTCTGGGCTAACGTGCTGTTCAGGGATTTTTTCCATACTTTCTATTGTACTAAAACAAACATACAATAAATTTTATTGAAATGCGAACGCGTTAAGAAAAGAGCTAAGCGTAATTATTTTTTTTGGATTAAAGCAACAGCATAGGCACACACCGCCTCTTCACGACCTATGAATCCTACTTTTTCATTCGTAGTAGCTTTTATTCCGATATCCTCAAGCGCTATGTTTAAAATAGGCGCTAAAATTTCCTTCATTTCGTCTATGTGAGGATTAATTTTGGGCCGTTCAATAACAAGGGTGCTATCTATATTTCCTATTTCATAATTATGCTGCCCCAATAAACTAACAACTTCTTTCAGCAATATTTTACTATCAATACCCTTATATTTTGGATCGGTATCAGGAAAATGGTGACCGATATCACGCAATCCTGCCGCACCAAGTAAAGCATCACATATAGCATGGATCAGTGCATCTGCGTCCGAATGGCCAACTGTGCCTTTGTCGCAAGGTATAGGAGCGCCGCCTAAGTACATATCTTCACCTTCTTGCAGGCGATGTACATCATAACCGAAGCCGATACGCATTTTCATTGTTGAATTTAATCAACCCTTTTACTTTCTTTGTTTTGAGCACTAAAGGCATCAAAATCAAACGAAAGGGAGAATCGTAGGGTGTTTGCTAGCGGATTGGATTGAGCGGTAGGGATTAGGTAAGCAAAATCTAAGCCCAATACATTGTATTTAACACCTGCACCCAATGTAATATATTGTCTTGCTCCTTTTGTAGGGTGTTCATAAAAATAACCAGCTCTCACTGCAAATAGGTCGTTGTACCAATACTCTAATCCGGTGGCATAATTAAACTCATGCAGTTCCTCGGTACCGCCTCCAGGTGCATCACTAAAAGAACCAAATATACCGCTAGCAATACTTCGGTTAGGATCTTTCCCTTCTGCAATTACATACCCTCCGCTAGCATTAGAAATAGTACTGCCTGTTGTTGGATCTACTTCATAAATAGGAGGGGTCGGTACCAAAAGCTTATTAATATCCGCAATAATGGAAATTTTGTTGTATTCATCCATATCTACAGTTAGCCCAAGACCAATACGCATGTTAATAGGTAAAAAACTACCTTGATTGGTAGCATTATTATTATCAGAATAAGACATTTTAGAACCAATATTTGTGATGGACAAGGCACTGGTAAAAATAGCATTCCTTTTGTTTATTTTAATTTTATCATTTCTGTAGGTACCCGATATATCAACTGCAACAGATCTTCCTGGTCGAGTCGCAGATCCATCTACAAAAGTGCCGTTGGTTAAATTTGAATTAACATACCGTACAGCTGCACCCATTCCAAAAACATTAGACATTTTACGAGCAAAGCCAGCATCAAAGGCAAATTCATTTGGCTTAAACTGACCAATAGTATTACCATTTATGTCTGTAAACACAATGTCGCCTAAAGAAAAGTAGCGTAAAGAACTGGTAAACGTTCCTAATGATGGATAATTATAATAACCAGATAAATACAATAAGTTAATATCAGGGATGTTTAACGCTCTTAACCATGGTGTGTAAGAAAATGATACACCTAATTGTTTTTCTGAAAACGCCAATTTAGACGTATTCCAATGAATAGAATTGGCATCAGGAGAAGATGCAGCACCTGCATCACCGCTACCTGCAGCACGAGAATCAGGAGATATCATAAGAAATGGAACGGCAGTGGTAATAGTATTTACACGTTGCGTTAAATCTTGCCCTCCAAGTTGGTTGTAATTAATTGTTTGGGCAAAAGCAACGGAACCAATAAACACTATACTTAGTGTTAGTGCAAGTTCCTTCATATTCTTATAAAACATCATCATTATCTTGTGTCATTAATTTTCAAGTGTTAACACTTGAAACGCTAGGTTCACAAATTTATTGTATCAACCGTAACGCAATCGTGCAAATGTACTAATTAATTTAAAATCACGAGTTTTTCATACTTTTCATCCGTACCGTTATCAGCGGAAATTACCTTTATTCGATATATATAAACTCCTCGTCCTATTTTATCTCCAAAATCATCTTTCCCATCCCAATTAATAGGATCGGAACGAAAGCCGTTTGTATTTACAAACTGGCTTATGGTTTTTACCAATTTACCTGCTACCGTAAACACTTGAACTTGTACTTCAAATGTGCTGTTTGCTTGGTTGTGTTCAAAATAAAATTGTGTGTTGGTTGTAAAAGGGTTGGGGTAATTGAGCACGTGTTTTAACGCTACTTCAGCTTCCCCTGCAACTACAAATTCTGTATATGCCTCCGATGCATTATTATGTACATCCCATGCTTTAACGCGTAAATTATGCTTGCCTTCGCTTAAATTATTAAAAGGATATACAACGGTTCCTTTTTGGTAACTATCCTTATTGGCTTTGTAAAAGTTGTTTAAAATAATTGGGTTTTGTGTGTCGCCATCAAGTATACCAGTAATGTCATGCCCAACCGAATTGCCTACAGTATTTATTCCATTCTCATCAAAAAGTATTGCAAATAAATCTGGATCTTCGTTGGTTAAGCCTCCAAATACAAAACGTTCATCGTTCATGTATAAGTCTACCGCTGGGGCGGTATTGTCGGAGGAGGCATTCGCATTAAAGCCACCCACTACAAAGTTTTCGTAACTACCGTTAGCATCCTCTTCAATATCAGCTGCGTAATAGCTAATTTTTCCAATTCCAAATTGATAAGAAATATCCTTAGGTACCATAAAGGAAAAAGAAAATGCGCCATTATTTACCGAGGCTTCACCATTAAAGAGAACATTTTTTTGAAGATTAAAAGTATAAGATGGACTTTCACTGCTTCCTTTATTAGAAAGGGTTGTGATGTTTTTAGGTTTATCATATACGGTAGGGAAAACCGAGCCATTAAAATTGCTTAGTAATGCACCTGTGCTATCCTGTATGTGTCCACTAATTGTTACTAAAGTAAGCGCTTTTAAGGTGTCTGTTAACGGAGTGGTTACTGCAATATGGTTGATACTATCTGTAATGACTTCATGTTTAGGATACGCTAAAGTTAGGGCAGGGTCACCTAATAAGGCAAAACTTCTGCTGTTAACAGAGTTTCCTCCTGCCTGGGTTTTAACGTATTGGTATAAATCGCCTAAGCGTGGCATGCGACCATTTATTGGTTCAAAAACGGATTTATAAAAGTTTTTGTTCAACTCAAAATTAGGACTTGCAAAAACTGCTCTTACCGTACTTAACAGGGCTATGGCTCCACCATTTGCTTGTAGCAATGCAAATTCTCCAGCCGAATTTCTGTCAGGGTTGTCGTACTTACTTACTTGGCAAGAAGCAGTAATAAACAAAAATAACTTACTGGGGTTTGCTAAATCAGGAATGGTTGAGCTCGTTAAAATTGCTTCATGTGCAAGATTTGTTTCGCTACCATGCCCCGTATAATTTATGATTAAGGCACCTTGCTCTACTCTTTTGTCAATTGCATCATTAACACTTGGGTATCTGTTACCTCCTGGTACTGTGGTTTGTTCATATGCGTCAAGGTAAATTTTATCTATATTATAATTCTTGTATGTAGTATCTATCATTGTTGCCTGCTGATTTGCTTGGGAGATGTGGGTATTAATATCTCCATCGTCGGCAATAAAACAAACTACGTTTCTCCAGTTACCAAAAGATGAGGTTCCCGAAAAGTTATTGGTGGCATAGTTAATAATTTTTGCAACGGCTATTTGGGCTTCCTCTTTAGATTTAACAGGGATACGTCCTACACCAATGTCAACTGCATCCGCCGTCCATATACCCTCTCCATCATCTAATAAGCCGTAGAAATCATCGGAAACATATGAAGAAGTTTCAAATGTAGAATTAGTAGATTGGTAGGTGGGTATAAAGTCGTTTTTACTTGACAAAATGTTTTTGTTATCGTAAGATCCGTCTCCAAACAATAAAAGATATTTGGGCATTTCTGAGGCATTATTGGCTTTGTCATAGAACATTTTTACGAAATCGCGTATGGCAGTTACATCCTTTGCACCAGATGAAAATTCATTATAAATCTGTTGGGGGGTAACAACTATATTACTAAGTCCGTCATGTTGTAAATGGTGATTGGCTAAGATGTTAGCCTCCAAAAAAAAGTCGGGGTGACTGACAATTATATAGTCTTTATTAGATAATGCATGTAAGTTTTGGTTGGCAACTTCGCCTAGTAATGTAGGGATTTTATAGTTGTTATTAAATGCGATAAACTCTCTTAAGCTGGACGAAGAGAGGGCAAACGAACTCGTAGAACCTGTTTTTGTAACTATTTGCTCTTTTGGGTTGTGAATATCGGTGATGTCCCAAATAGTAATACTTTCATTTCCTGTAAGTATATAGCCTGCAACATTTCCTGCTCCTACTGATTGTGCGTCTCTAAACAGCATCTGGTTGCCGTTCATCACTAATTTACGTCTTGCATTTACCTCAATATAATCTAACCAAGCAATTGCATCACTCGTATTTTTGGTAACCACCACATTTAACAAAGAAGATGTAGGGTTTAAAGAAAAACAACTATTACCGAATTTCGCATAATCATCGGTGTATTTTGCTTCATTTGTTTTAGCAATATCAATGTTTGTACTTCCACTTTCGCAACTAACCGTAAAATCAGCAATGCTGTTAAAACTTCTTGCTGCTATTGCTGCTTTAATAGTAACAGTTTGCCCAGTTTCTATATTTGGAAATGTAAAAGTGTGGTTGCTGGTAGTGTTGTTTTCATAATATTCGCCAAACCATAGTTTGCCTGATTTTAAAAAATTTACTTTTTCCAGCTCATGATAGGCGTAATCATCAAACGTATTAACATTATGCGTTATGGTTGTGGAGGAAGAGTTTTGTGGCGCAATTCTTTGGCCTGTTCCAAGGCTAGCTGTTATAAAATAATAAGTGGTATCCGTATAAATATTTACAGAATGTGAAAATTGAGGACAATTTAAAGGGTTGTATTCCCAGTTGTGTTGAGATTGACCATAAAATAAAATGTAATCATCCTCATTAAAACTACCATCATTTTCGCCTTCCACGTGAATGCTGTTTTCAGCTAAATCATCGGTTCGTGGAGTGGTAGTTAGTTCAGCAAGCATACCACCGCCATTACCGTAGATTCTAATATTTTGAGGATTTATATTGTCAATATCCATACCTAACTGTTGCAACTGATTATAGGAAAGTTTATATACTCCGCTTGCTGTAATACCTATTTTAAACCATTTTCCCGTACTTAATACCGAGTTGCTAGCATATGTATGCGTAGCTCTGCTGGTAATTCTATTTGTATTAAAATAAGTAAAGGTGGTTTCAAATGAAACAAGCTTTTCATATTTCCCAGTTGTTTTATTTAAACGAATTGGAATTAACGAAAGTTGGGCATAAGGTTTCTTTTTTATTTTAACAATGGTATTTGTTGTAATAATACTTTCATGGATGTTGCTCACATTCGCCAATAATTGTTGCTCTTGATCACTCACATTTTTAAATACGGCATTATTAATAGTTGTGCTAAAACGGCGTACATTTTCTGCAATCGCAAATTGATAGGTATATCGAGGGAGAAAGTTATCTGCAGCTAAATACTGCGCATCTGTAAATGTTAATACCTTTTTAATTTCGGTGTCATTGAAGGAAACAGGTGCCGCGGGTAACCAATGAATAGTATGTTGAGAGCTTTGTGATTTTCCTGAAACAAAGCTAGTTAGCGTAAGAATTACAATTAAAATTGTGCTACGATACATTTTGGGAGCAGATGGTGCAATTTACTACCTATAGATAACTTCAAAACAACTTGTTTATTGTATTTGGGACGTGTAAAATAAATTACGCGTGCTGTAACAAAACAACACGCGTAATTTAGAATGTGTATGCCAAATTAACGAGTTTCAGTTAATTTGCAGTTGAGGCTACTATTAATTTAAGCCGTGGTTAGTTTTTTGAATACTTCCGTATGCTGCACAGTGTACAGGTTTTTTAGCTTTACAAGAGGTAAACGCTACACTGAAAATAGCAATAATAAAAAGAGCTCCAAGCGTTTTTTTAATTTTCGTCATTAGTCCTATTTTATTGGATTTATAAAAAGTAACATCCTTTTTGTAAGTTTACAAAGATAGCTTTATTATTAAGCAAAGCAATTTTTTAGATACATTGTACGTCTAAGTTTTAACTATTAGCTTAACACAAAGCTTGTTGCAACAAATATATGAATGCTCAACCCGTTATTATACGTGAAAGTTGGAAAAAGGTTCTAGAAAAAGAGTTTTCGGCGCCTTATTTTGCCAATTTAAAGACTTTTATTAAGCAAGAGAAGCAAAATTTCGAGATTTATCCTCCTGGTAAACAGATATTTGCCGCTTTCGACAGAACTTGTATTGAAAATGTAAAAATTGTTATCATTGGTCAAGATCCATATCATAAAAAGGGGCAAGCCAATGGTTTGTGTTTTTCGGTTAGTCCAGGCGTAGCCATGCCTCCATCTTTGAAGAATATATTCAAAGAAATGGTAGATGATTTAGGTGTAAAAATGCCCACATCGGGTAATCTAGAACCTTGGGCCGATCAAGGTGTTCTGTTATTAAATGCTACGCTTACGGTTAGGCAAGGAGAAGCTGCTTCACACCAAAATAAAGGGTGGGAGCAATTTACAGATGCCGTTATTAAAACAGTATCTGATCATAAAGAGGGGGTTGTTTTTCTTTTATGGGGAAGATTTGCTCATTCAAAAGAAGCACTGATAGATAAAAGCAAGCATTACATTTTAAAGGCTGCACATCCATCGCCATTAGCTCGTGGGGCTTATTTTGGGAGTAAGCATTTTTCACAAAGTAATGCCATCCTAAAAAAAATAGGGAAGGAGCCAATTAATTGGACCTTGCCATAAACTAAAGGTAGGTCTTCG
>CAXHCC010000097.1:0-9889 GCA_964014945.1 uncultured bacterium
TCAGATGTGTATAAGAGACAGATGTAACAGAACCATGTTTGCCGTTAAGAAGTTTTACATAGCCAGCTCTGGCATAAAAGTTTGAAATAATGGCAGATAGATCCATGGGATAAGCATCGGTACCCGGTAGTTCTTCCAGCCTGTTGGAAATTTCACGCAACGCTTGTGCCCATCGGGATGTAGAATCTGCCAATATCAATACTTTCAACCCCATTACACGATAATATTCGGCAATGGTCATGGCAGTATAAACGGATGCCTCTCTTGAAGCTACTGGCATATTAGACGTGTTGGCAATGATGATTGTTTTGTCAATGAGCGGATTACCTGTTTTAGGATCTTCCAATAGGGGAAATTCTGCGAATATTTCTACAATTTCATTCGCACGTTCCCCGCAGGCGGCAAATATGATTACATCTGCTTCGGCCTGCTTGGCAATAGCATGTTGCAAGACAGTCTTGCCGCTCCCAAAAGGCCCTGGTATAAACCCAGTACCACCTTCAGCCAAAGGGTTCATGGTGTCAATTAACCGCACACCGGTAAGCATTAAGCCAGAAGGCCTTGGTTTATGTTTGTATGCTTTTATGGGCTTTCTTACAGGCCATTTCTGAATCATGGTAACCTCATGTTCATTTCCTTCCGAATCCTCAAGTACAGCAACAACATCTGTAATCTTATAAGTGCCTTTTTTTACTATTGATTTTACAACCAAGTCTCCTTCCCGCACAAAGGGAACCATGATTTTATGACTAATATTCTTTTCCAATACTTCACCAATCCAATCACCCGCCACTAAGGAATGACCTGATTCTACCAAAGGAGTAATTTCCCATTCACTGTCAAAATCAAGGGCATCAGCATAACTGCCTCTTTTTAGAAAAATATCGGGTTTCTTATCCAGGTCGTTTTGCAAGCCGTCAAATTTCTTTGACAGCAAACCGGGGCCAAGAGCCACCTCTAACAGATGTCCCTGAAATGCAACTTCGTCACCTGCTTTCATGCCTCTGGTGCTTTCAAACACCTGCACGTAAGCATCTTTTCCGGACACCTTGATTACTTCACCCATTAAATTCGACTGGCCGGTATTAATAAAGCATATTTCGTTCTGTGCAACCGGGTAATCTGTTTCCACTGTAATCAGATTAGCGATAATATTTTTTACTTTTCCTTTCCCCATTTCAGCTTTGTTGATTTTGCAAATTGATTGTTTCTGAGAATCCAATGTTTTTCCGGAATTTTGCCAGCATTTTTTCCAATAACTCACGACCTTCAGCTACATCGAGCTTGAGCCAACGGCTAATAATTCCCAGCTTGATGTAATAGGCCAGTAATGTTTCAATAGTGAAATAATGAAAGAATGTATGCTCGTCCAGCCATTTCCAGCGCAGGTCATCAAGTTGTTTTTCTTTTACAAGCAGGTTGGTATGGTCAAGCATCTTTACTAAATTCTCTACAAGTATATCTTCGTCTTTCAATCCAAAATCTCTTTCCCTTTTTGAGGATACAAGTTGAGTGGTAAACTCTCCAAAGGGCATCAATTCATGCCTGTAATCGTAGTTGTGTTTGCGCCCGTTAATGGCTATCGTCAGGTTCTTCAGCTTTAGCTCAAATTGTAGCCAGTCATTTAAAAAGGTGTTTTTTACCTTCAGAGCTTCGTTGTAATACAGCGTGGTGAGAACATTTTTCCAACCTTCCTCAGAATAGGCGTTCTTTTTCTCCCAGAATTGCTCAAGAAATGTTGTTATAAATTGAGGCGCTCCAGACTCATTATTTATTATGCTTTCCAATTCTTTTTCCGTGAATACTCCATCTTCCTTGATCGGTTTCTGATAAAGGTGACAAATGAGATTTTTAATATCAGACTGGTATAGCAACCAGTTGAGCAATGTTGCATCTTTCTGGTTACATTGCTCCATAATGATCTCTTTAAATGCAGCTTGACTGTATGAAAGGGTATTGTCTTCCAGGTGAATTTCGGGTATGCCGGCTACCAGATAGTAATATTGTTGTTTCAGGATCATTCTTTTTTCTTTTGATTTTTACTCAATAGCTCAAGTGTTTTCTGGCGCAAATGCTGAATAAAGAATTGTTCAAAATCTGAATTGGTAAAGCTGATGAAATAGTCATCCTTTCTGGACTCAATTTTGAAACCCAACGATGTGTGGCGATTAACCCGAATGTCTATTCCTTTGTGAAGAACGTCCTTTGACTTTTCAATCAGTCTGTTTTCAAGTTCAGATTGTTTTTCCTCAGGAATAAGCCAGGTGAGTGTAATTTCATTGCTCTCCATATTCCATTTTTGGATGGCTGCAAGCATGATTTCCCGAAGAAACCCTATGTCACTAAAGGCTTCTTTTATTGGTTCTTTGGCATGGTATTGTGCCAGCCTGTTTGCCACCTGCTGGCTGAAATTGCTGATGGCTTCCTGCAGCGCCAATTGTAACTCTGATATTATATTTTCCCTTATTTGTTGGGCTTCAGATAAAGCATCTTTTATAATTTTATCTTTCTTGTCCTTGGCATTTTGTAAAATGGTATTTGCTTCCTCTTTTGCTTTATCAATAATTTCATCCCCTTGAAGCTTACTTTTTTCTATACCTTCCTGGTATACCTGATCAATTATATTTTTCAATGTATCTTCCATACTATTTGACGTGTTACTTTTATTTTTAAGCAGAGATACTACCCGTTAATTCATTTGTACATTCAATCCTCTTTTCAAAACAATCCAGATTGTATATGGTTGTTTCAGCAATATTTTTCAATGCAGTATCCGTTAAAAAAGCCTGATGACTAGTAATCAGCACATTTTTGAAGGTCATCAACCGGGCAATCGTATCATCCTGTAAAATGTTTTCGGAATGGTCTTTAAAAAACAGTCCTTCTTCTTCCTCATACACATCCATTCCAAAAAAACCAATGTGCTTTGTCTTTAAAGCATCTATTACCGCCTTTGTATTAACCAGTCCTCCTCTACTGGTATTGATAAGCATTACTCCTTCCTTCATTTTTTCAATGCTATGTCTGTCTATGATATACCTGGTATCCTCCGTTAAAGGAACATGCAGGGTTACAATATCTGATCTCTCGCATAATGATTCACAGGTGGTGTATTCCACACCATAGCGTTCTGTCAATTCCTCGTTTTCATCTTTATCCCAGGCCAGTATATGACAGCCAAAACCATGTAGTATCCGGGTCAGAACGCTTCCGATTTTTCCTGTTCCAATGATACCGACCGTTTTGCTATTCATATCAAAACCTACCAACCCATCTAGAGAGAAGTTCAGATCCATGATCCTATGATGTGCTCGCATCAGTTTTCTGTTTAAAGCAAGCATCATGGCAACCGAATGTTCTGCAACAGCGTAAGGGGAATATGCCGGTACACGAGCTATCCTTACATTCAACTCTTTCGCTTTATGTAAATCAACATGGTTAAATCCTGCTGAACGCATTGCCAGATAGCTAATTCCCATCTTCTGCAATGTTTCAAGCACAGGAGCGGAGGCTTTGTCTTCTGTAAAAATGCTGATCGCTTTACAACCGTCTGCAAGGGTTACGGTTGATTCAGATAAACTAGAGTCTATTAACACCAAATCATGCCTGTTCCCGTTAGCAGAAAGTAGGTAGTCCTTTTCAAAATTATGTATGCTGAATACGGCTGTTTTCATAATGGTTGTTTAACTTTTGTATGTGGCATTGTTTTTTCGGCTTTCGCAATATTTTCAATTCCCATTATAAGTGCATCCGGGTTAAACGAAATACTATCGATGCCGCAATCCACCAAAAATTTTGCGTATTCCGGATAATCACTCGGAGCCTGTCCGCACAAGCCGATTTTTACTCCGTGTTTTTTTGCTTTCTCAATGGACATTTTAATCAATTGCATTACTGCAGGATCGAACGGGTTAAACACGTTGCTTAACAGTTCAGAATCACGATCAGCACCCAATGTGAGTTGCGTGAGGTCGTTCGAACCGATGGAAAAACCATCAAAGTATTTGGCAAATTCTTCCGCCTGCAGCGCGTTACTTGGAATTTCCACCATCATGTACAGTTCCAGTTCATTCTTGCCCCTTTCCAAGCCTTGTGATTTCATCAATGCGATGACGTTTTCAGCTTCTTCCACATTCCTGACAAAGGGCAGCATCAGCTTTACATTGCTGAACCCCATATCCTCGCACACCATTTTCATGGCTTCGCACTCCATCTCAAATCCTTCCCGATACAATGGGTGATTATAACGGGATGCGCCCCGGAAACCGATCATCGGGTTCTCCTCCTTGGGCTCAAAATCTGTCCCTCCGATAAGGTTGACGTACTCATTGGACTTAAAATCACTCATGCGAACAATGACATCCTTGGGGTAAAAAGCCGCTGCAATAATGGCAACCGACTCCGCCAGCTTATGAATGAAGTAATCCTTCTTATCGGGATAATGAAGGGTTAGGCTTTCAATCTCCTGTTTCACACTTTTATCTTTCAATTTATCAAATTGGTGCAATGCCATCGGGTGTATGCGAATTGCATTATTGATAATAAACTCCATTCTCAACAAACCAACTCCGGCATTAGGCAATACAGTATGCTTAAATGCCTGGCCTGGATGGGCCAGAATGAGCATGGTATCAGTTTCAGGTAGGGATATATTACTGATGTCTATCTTCTTCTCTTTCCAGGTTGCACTACCTTCATAGACCAATCCGGTTTCCCCTTCTGCTGTTGAAACAGTTATCTCCTGTCCATCCATAATGGTTTTAGTTGCATTGCCAGTTCCCACAATAGCAATAGCGCCTACTTCGCGGGCAACAATGGCAGCATGAGAAGTTCGCCCTCCCTGATCCGTAATAATGGCTGCTGCTTTTGCCAGAATGGGATCCCAGTCAGGGTCAGTTCTTCCTGTTACGAGAATTTCGCCTTCCTTCAGTTTGTCTATTTCTTTTGGAGAATGGAGTAACCGAGCCGGACCTGAAACAATGCTGTTTCCTAAACCTATCCCCGAACATACTAACTTCCCTTTTTCCTGAATTTTATATTCTGTATAAACCGCTTTATTGTCACGTTGACTATGCACCGTTTCGGGCCTTGCCTGAACAATAAATAGCGCTCCGCTGATACCGTCTTTTGCCCACTCGATATCCATGTGCCGACCATAATATTCCTGTATAGTAATGCTCCACTCACCAAGACGAATGATTTCGTCATCTGATAAAATGTAGTCTTGCTGCATTTCAATGGGCGTGTCAAGGTTCTTAATCGCATCTTCAGGCCTTGAAAGTGTCTGACCCTCATCATCTTCATATACCATCATTTTGTTCTTGCTTCCCAATTTTCTGGATATTATAGGTTGCTTAACTTTTCCCATGAAGGGCTTGTACACAAGAAACTCATCCGTATTAACAGTTCCCTGAACTACGTTTTCACCCAAACCCCATGCACCTGCAATAAGTGCCACGTCCTCGAATCCAGAATCAGGATCAAGCGTGAACATAACTCCGGAACATGCTTTATCAGAACGTATCATCAATTGTACTCCTACGGAAAGCGCTACTTGCATGTGCTCAAAACCATTATCCGAACGGTATTTAATAGCCCGGTTGGTAAAGAGTGATGCTATACATCTTTGACAGGCTTTTATAAGATTTTCCAACCCCTTTACATTCAAAAAAGTTTCCTGCTGCCCGGCAAAGCTGGCATTAGGCAGGTCTTCGGCTGTTGCACTACTCCTTACAGCAAGAGAGATATTAGCGCCATATTTTCCAACGAGGTATTCATAACCTTTGATAATATCCTGCTCAATTTCCTTGGGGAACGATCCTTGCATCAACAACTCCCTGCATCGTAACCCTATGACCGATAAATTGGAAAAGTCTTTCGTATCTAATTCAGACAGTATCTCTTTTAGTGCTTGTAGAAATTTGTTGTGATCCAGGTAAGCCCAGTACGCCTCAGCAGTAAGTGCAAATCCATCCGGTACAGTAACACCTTTCTCTGACAAATTCTGGTACATTTCACCAAGTGAGGCATTTTTTCCACCTACTTTTGTAATATCGTTTATTCCGATTTCTGAAAATTGAAGTATATATCCCATTTTGAGTTTATTTAACTTTTTTTTGTTTAAAAACTTATTACGGCTTCTATTACCGCTCCACTGAAATTCCCCTCTTCATAAACTGAACCGAGCCACCCATTGCCTGAATAATTTTGATTAACATATTCTGTTTTCATCATTGCATTGTTGGTTAGGAACTATCCGCCTCTAACATTGACCCTATCAATGTTTTTTTCAGAAGCATTGCTACTCCCTTTCTTATTTTTCACCTTTGAATCAACCGGAAATTGCTTGATAATTTCATGCACGGCTGGATGAATATCATACTGTAAGTATGCAGGATCATATATATCACCTTCCGCAATACCTGTCCATACTAATTTCTTTTGTTTGCGATCATACATATTGAGTATGATCGTTCCTTTTACATAAGATTGCTTGTAAGAATATTCTGGATAGTAATCCCAATAGGAATAAGTATAATAGCCATAGTTGGGGTAGTAATAAGGGTAGTAGTATCGGTTGTTGTAATAATAGTCGGAGTAATAGTATGACGGGTTAGTAATTATTCTTTCCTTATTTTCATTAAGCAAAACCAACTGAAGAACCACATCGGGAGTGTCGCTATTAACCAGGTATCCTCGGTTTCCTAAACAGTGATTGACATAATTTTTCGTGTTGTTGCGAACAATATCGTTGTCGTACCTGGGATCTTTTGCAGTATCTACAGCAGTTGAAATCGTTACGCTATCGGGGAGCCAGGCAAAAGATTTGTATTGTTCAAAATCTATGCTTCTGTCATAATCCGAGTATATATTAGTAAAGGTGCTGCAACTTGTGATTAGAAGCAAGCCTGTAAATATTCCTACTAAACGTTTCATAATGTCTGATTTAATAGTTGTTTTGTTACTACCTGCTTGACTAATGGTAATTCATTAATATCCTCCTTGTCTAACACGCCAACAAGATTGCTGTTTTCAAAAACCGGGCTAATAGTGTAGCAATTCGTTGTCATTTCTTGATTTACAGTGAAAGCATGTCCCAGTTCATGTAAGATCACACAGCCGAAAACTGCCAAAATAAACAGTACTCCTATCATGCCTTCGTGAAAGTCGTGCCCCATTCGAAAGTGCAGCATGAAGATCCATCCGATCAGGATAATAAATGTCCAGTGGATAAATAACTTTATCCCTGAAACTTTTCCTATGTATAGTGACCATTTCATATTCATGACCGGTTAGTTTGGGTTGATAGTTTAGGATAGGGTATTTTATCGTGCCATCTATTGAATACAATGCAAGCGGTCAAATCTCCTGTAACGTTAATTGCTGTTCGGAACATCCCTAATATTCTCTCCACTCCAATAATGATGACTATGCCTTCTGTAGGAATACCAGCTCCCTGCAATACGGAGGAAAGTATTACCACACCGCCTCCTGGTATGGCAGGTGTTCCTATCGAGGCAGTTACTATGGTAACCATCACCAGTACGATATTCATTAAGCTTATCTCCAGTCCGTAGGACTGTGCGATAAACAAAGTGGTAATACATTGATAGATGGCTGTGCCATCCATGTTTACTGTTGCTCCTACCGGAATTATGAAGTTGCTTACCGAGGGTTTAATCTTCAGTTTATCTTCTGCGGTTTTCAATGACAGGGGCATTACGGCAGCCGAGCTGGTAGTTGAAAAAGCTAAGAGCTGCACATCCCAGATGTTTTTTAGAAAGGAGAATGGATTAGTTTTACCTAATGTTGTTACTATAATCATGTATATGACAAGTAGTAATAATAACCCAAGAAGTACTACAAGCATGTATAAGCCTATACCGGTAACGGAACTTAATCCGACACTGGAACTCAATTGTGCCATGAGACCAAAAACCGCCAGTGGCACTAATCGCATAGCCCAGTTTACCACTGTCATACAAATCTCCTGAACGGCACTTAGCAGCTTCATAATCGGTTGCTGCATGTGCTGTGATAAAGCTGTTATGGCAATACCTATGATGATGGTGAATATAACAATACTCAACATTTCACCTGTTACCATTGAGGCAAGGGGATTGTCAGGAAGCAGCTCCGATATGGCATTGGGAATATCATTCAATCCTGGGAAACCACTTCCGGAGGTATTCAAGTTCGATACGATTCCAATGTGTTCTTCAGTAGAAGCCTTATGGATAAAATCACCTGGCCGAATAAGGACGGTAATAAGCGTACCGATTGTAATGGAAATAATGGTAGTGAAAATGAAATAGACCACAACACCCAAACCCATTTTACGAAGTTGTTCCTCGTTGTTGCCTGCTATACCTCTTATGATGGATGCAAATATCAATGGTATCATTATCATCTGTACCAATTTGAGAAACAGCTTACCGGGTAAGGCAAGCCAATTTCCCATAACTTGTGAAACATTTTCTGGAACCCAATTCACACCAGGGCTAATGATTACACCGAGACCAACACCAAAGAACAAGGCGATAATTACCTTTAACCATAGCCGTCTCTCCACCAGATTGAGTAGGTATGAATTAAGGGATTTGAGTGTTTTGATCTCTTTGTTAAACATCGTCTTTATTTACTCATTGTTGCATTATAAAACCCGGCTATACAAGCTCCAATTAACCAACCTAAAATGAATGTCTCTACTATACCTATTCCGGCTTCCCAAAGTGGTATTTCTATCCGCACAATGGAAGATACATCCAAGCCGTGCAAAAGGCTATTGAAGAATTTTACTGTACCATCGTGCCCAACAGTAAACATAAGGACCATGCAACCGAGATAAAGTAAGGTTCCAGTTAAACCGAATGCCAATCCGAGTTTTTTAACGTTAATGTGATTCATTGTTTTCAGTTTTAGAGGTTTCAGAATGATTGTGGCCGTGTCCGTGTTTATGCCCTCCATGATGCATGGGCATCAATATGTGGCAGGCAAACATGGCAACGATGAAAATGAACATGGATACGTTACCACTTATTCCTAATGCGGGAGCGAAAAATATCAGCAGCAACGGAAGCCCGCATCCAATTATCATCCATAAAATGTGTTTTTTCATATCGTTAATCTTTATTTCACCATGTATATACCTGCATGAAGTCGTTCAAAACTTAGGTGTCAAAACACTTATTAATACATGCTACATGCAGATTGCTAGTACAAAAGCAATAAAAAGTACTACCAGCCTCCTGCACTCTTTCAAGTAGCCCGGTGCTTCTCATAATGCTCAAATGCCTGGAAGCACTTGGCTGGTCTATGTCAAGTTTTTCATAAATGCTCTTTACCGTAAGCCGATTACAGCCACAGGTGCATAGCAGCTTCAGGATGGCTACCCGAACTGGATGGCCAATAGCTTTGAACATTTCTGCTAACCTATTATATTCCTGAAAGTTCCTTGTCATAATTCAAATGTTATCAATTACGTTTTGCAGCTTGCTCTTTATTTCCATTGCTACACCTCCTAAATTTTCGTTACTAATTGCCTGCATTGAAGCCACCGGATCTACGGCAGACACTTCTACTTCACCTGTTTCATGTTCTCCTACAATAACGTTACAGGGTAGCATCACTCCGATCTTGTCTTCAAATTGTAGTGCCTTGAATGCGTATGCAGGATTGCAAGCCCCAAGAATCCAGTATTTCTTAAAATCCACATCCAGCATTTTTTTCAATGTTTCTTTCACATCTATTTCAGTTAAAACACCGAATCCTTCTTTTTTTAATTCATCCGTTACCCGCTCGATGGTTTCATTAAATGAGGCATCCGTCAGTACCTTGTTATAATACTGTCTCTTATACACATCTGACGCTGCCGACGATGTGCGTTGTG
>CAXHCC010000098.1:0-9674 GCA_964014945.1 uncultured bacterium
GTTATTGTTCTTCCTCCACCTAGTGATGTGTTAACATCAGCGGTTACCCAAAAGTAATATTTGTTATTACCTAAATGCAGGTTAATGCCAGAAAATGTTTGAACTCCTGCAGTACTTGGGTTTGAAATGGTTGCGACCAAATTGGTTGTAGCAAATGTGTTGGTTGTGGTATAATACAATTTAAAATTATCAATTTCGCTAGTAAGGTAATTCCCACTGCTTACAAAAGAAAAGTCGGTAATAGTATTTGGTCGACAAGTTGGGTGATATTCACTACTTCCTGTAATGACAGTACTATGAATAACTTTATCGTTAGCAGCAGCGCAATAAATATCTGATGGAGTTGCATTGTTTTCAATAACAATAGCTTCCTTATAACCGATTGTAATTTGTCCGTTAGCACCTGCTCCTCCTGGAGACTCTTCAGCACCACCACCGCCGCCGCCACCAAAATCACTTGCATCCCAGGCAACACCCCAATCTTTTCCGCCATCAGCACCTGCCGATCCACCGATAGGCGCAAGTCCGCCACGTCCAGGAGTGGAGTTTGCATTTCCGGTTTGAAAATCACCATCGTCCCAGCCATCGTTACCATCTTGGGTTCTACCTGCTGAAGATCCACCGCCACCTCCGGTACCAAAATTATGTTTTGAACCACCAAGACCGTTTCCGCCACTGTATTTTACACCTCCAATTCCATTTAAAGCAGATCCACCAATTCCTCCTAGCGCTATCGGATCCAAATTTCTATTAGAAGCCTCTCCACCTTTGCCGCCTTCTGCAAAAATGGTTGTTGGAGACTCAAACCAACTATCACCTCCATCTCCTCCAGGTGTATTCCCGTCACAGTTCGCATTGGTGCCGTTTTGCCCTGCTGTTCCTCCAACACCAACGTTAACAGCATAGGTAACCCCAGGAGTAACAGCTAATATTGATTTACTATAAGCACCGCCGCCACCGCCGCCACCGCCGCCATAACTATCACTTCCTTTTGCTTGACATCCGCCACCACCACCGCCACCTGCACCCCAAACCTCTACTTCTACCGAAAATACTCCTGGAGGAGCTACCCATGTATTCGTTGTATTAAACGTAACATATTTTCCTGGGTTAATATTCACTCTGCCAGTTCCTCCATCTCCCCCTTTTCCCGTTGCGGGTGCAGCATGCGAAACGCCACCACCACCACCACCACCACCTTCACTACCATTCTTTCCATCTCCTCTTTGCTGTGCACCAGAACCTCCTTGTCCACCATTTACGCCACCACCAGAACTGGCACCACCCGCCGGACCAATTTGATATCCACCATCCCAACTTTCTTTTCCATCGTTACCATCGCTCGATCGTCCTCCTGAACCTCCGCCTCCTCCGCCTAACATGTAGGCGTTATAATTGGGAGTATCATTATTGCCAATATTTCCGCCATTACGAACTGTACCATTACCACCGTCTCCACCAGCCCATGTGATATCTCCAATACCTAAGGTGCTCAATCCTCCTTCACCACCATGCGACATAAAGTCGCCTGCTTGTGCACCCCCACTACCACCTTTGGCCAAAACAACGTTTGTATTAGTAGCATCTTGAAACCATGAATCTTCGCCATCTTCACCATCAAATGCAGGAACATTATTTCCTCCTGTGCCACCAGCACCACCCATGCCAACATAAAATGTATAAACTTCTCCCGGAACTACGTCAATAAGTGATTTACTATAAGCACCACCACCACCACCACCACCAGCGTAGTTGTTGTTTCCATAACTACCATCACCACCACCACCACCGCCAGCACCAAACACTTCCACATCTATCTGATAAACACATGCAGGAACGGTGTATGTGTAAGTGCCTGCTACAGTATAAGAGATGGATCCTGTTATAGGATCTACAGATTGGCAATATAGATTTGCAATTGTACCAACAACTATTATTAAAGTACTTAAATAATGTTTTGTTTTTAAAATAATATTTGTTTTCATATAAGGTGGGTGTTAATTGTTATTCAAACGTTTTATTTGTACTCTAAAACGTGGTAACCTGGAGTAAGGTTGCTAGGCAGTTTGCACCTTTTATAACCGAAAATGTATATCCGACTGCTCTATCGCATAAGTTGCAGATTGTTAATAAGATACAGGTTTGTTTTGGGTAGTCAATTTTGTGATTATAGCTTATATGAAGTGGTAATTATTTAAGTATTCTGGGCTATTTTAACAAACATATAATTTTATATAATTTTTTTTTGAGGTTACAATTTATAGATTGCAACAATAAAGAGCTTACCTTGTAACACCTTTTAGGAACCAAATGTTGGATGAACGAAGAAATAGTTAAAATAAAAGAGCAGATTGAACAAAAAAGACAACAATATCTGACAATATGGTTGTTTTTAATGGTTGGAATAGCCTTGTATTTTGGTGTTTTGTTTTATTATGTGAATGTCAAAGTGGTTGCCTATATAAATTTCGCAGCTATTTTAGTCCTTTTTTCGGGGTATGTGATTATAACAACACGAAAACTGCTCCTTAAATCGGCATTAGATTTTGGAGTTGTTGGTTGTGTATTAACTATATATATGAACAGCTTGGTGTTTTGGAAGGATTATCCTATATCCTATATTTGGTATGTTTTGGTCGTATTTGTTTCTTATACAGTGCAATCCATACGTTCTGTTATAATTTGGATTGTTTTATGCACCTTATTATATCTTTCAACCCCGTATGTTGCAGGTAAGTTAGGTTTGAATTACCCAATGAACTTTTCAGATGAGGTGCATGATTACATCATTTACAGCAACGTATTTATTTTTGTAGGGTTAATGGCAATTTCGTTTTATTATTTAAATGCTTTTCAAAAGTTACGCATCAAAAAAGCATCTGTTTTATATAATGGTGAGGCAAAATCGTCTCATGATGAAAATGTGAACAATATTGAAAGTGAACGTAATACACCTGAAAAGCTGGCAGAAAAGAAAACGAAAGAGGCGCCCATTGATGAAGCGAAGCTATTAATACTTTATTCCGAAATCGAAAAGTATTTTGAGGAACATAAGCCTTATCAGGATCCAGAGTTTAATACCTATAAGTTGGCACTGGGTCTTAATGCAAATATATCACAACTATCGAAAGCCATAAGTTTAAAAAATGGGTTTAATTTCAACAAACTCACCAATATGTACCGTATTAAAGAGGTTAAAAAAAATATAGAAGATGGGGAGCATAAAAAATTCACCCTTAAGCATATTTATCAAAATGCCGGATTTACCAGCCAAACAACTTTTAATAGGGCATTTAAGGAGGTGGAAGGTATGAGCCCTACTGCTTTTATAGAACAGTTAAAATGATTTCCTACTTAGCTCAATAATAATAAGCTTCTTTACTTTTCTGTTAACACATGTGATATCCATTAAGGCATTTGTTTGATGTATATTCACATATTTTCGTTCGCTCATATTCTTTCGTAGTTGGATAAAAAAGCGGAATTCTTCCAATTGCAAGACAAGTTGTAAAGTCAAAAATGTAATTCTGACTACTATTTTATTGGGTATAATGGGTTTATTATAAGTTGTTTGTGAGCGAAAACAGTCAACTGTGTAGTATTGGTTACTAACGGGCAGATTTCGCTTACAACTTTTGCTAATTTTTTTTCACCTTAACAACATAAATGTTAATACAACTTCACTAAAACTTGAAAAATGAAATTGAATAATATAAACATTACAGAAATTAAAACACCAGTTGTTGTTACAGGTGCATTTGGCTTTATCGGTCATAGAATAGTTGATGCCCTGATAGAGTTGGGTATTACTGAAATAGTTGCCTTTGATTTGCCTGGTTTTGAAATAAATGATACATGGCAAGGGAAAGTAAAATATGTTGCCGGCGATATCGCTAATAAAAGCGATGTTGATTCAGCAATGAACAATGCAGGTACTGTTGTTCATTTAGCAGCCATGGTTGGAGACTGGGTGCCTATTGAGTTGCATGATAAGGTTACAATTAATGGGAGTGAATTTATATTTGATGCGGCCGTTAAGCATAACGCACGAGTTGTTCTTTCATCATCAGTAGTAGTATATGGCGACAATTTACCTAATCAAACTTGTGATGAAGAAAAAGAATGGGGTAAGTCGCTTGGTCCATACAGTATAAGCAAACAAAAACAAGAAAAACTTGCATGGGAATATCACAATAATAAGGGAATGAAATTAACAATAATTAGGCCTGGAACCGTATATGGTCCTGGTTCAAAACCTTGGGTACACGATGTTGTAGAAACTTTACAAACGGGTGTGCCTGCTTTGGTAAGTGGTGGCGAATTTAATGCTGGTTTGGTTTATGTGGATAATCTGGTTCAAATGTTTTTATTAGCTGCTACAAAAGACGCTGCTCTTGGACAAGTATTTAATGGTGGAGACGGCAGTACCACTACTTGGAAAACATATATGACAGATGTTGCTAAAGTTTTAAATATTAATTCAATTAAAAGCACGCCATTATGGATTGTTAAACCTGTAAGTAGTTTACTTGAAAGTGTATGGCATTTATTTAATATTAAAACTCGGCCACCAATTACCAGAGAGTCGCTAAACATTGTGTGTGGTGCAATGCTTATACCTATCTCAAAAGCAGAGAACCTTTTAGGGTATAATCCTGAGATAAATTATGATGAGGGTAAAAAACAAGTAGAAAAATATATTTTAAAAAACTTCGCAATTAATTAATAACACAAATGATTTTTGTGCAATGCACGAATGTGTGATGTCAGCATGTAAGGGTATATATTACAAACAGTTTAACACTTAAAATTATGAGAACTTCAACAGAAAATGACAGTTTTTTTAATGTTCCGCTTACAAAACACCATGTTTCAATTGGCGAACAAGACTTACCATTTAGATATTATGAGGGCACGCAATTTATAGCAATGTACTTTGCTGATAAAAATGTTGTTACCCAGAAATTAAAAGGAACAGGTTTAGAGCCCGTTATTATTGCCGGAAAGGCCGTAGCTGCTATTCCTATTTACGAATACATAAAATCGTCGGCCAATTATTATAAAGAAGCTGCAATAGCTTATCTTGTAAACCCTATAGGTAAAAAGCCAATATCCTCACTGCTTAGCTTAATAAGCCCTGCAAATAATCGAATAGTAGGGTTATATATTGAGCACTTGCCTGTTACCACAGAATTGGCTAATGCTTGTGGTAGAGAGTTGTGGGGGTTCCCCAAGTTTGTGACACAAATAGATTCTGAAATAAAAGGTAGTAACTTAAAAAGTGCGGTATATGACCCAAATGGAAAGGATACCATTTTTACATTAAAAGGAAAGGTAGGAGTTGGAATGCCTATACCAGCAATGAACCTTATTTTATATTCTAATTTAAATAACGATATATACCGTACCAACATAAATATGCGTTATGGCACAACAGCAGCCTTTCCCGGTAGTATGCGCATAAATATTGGCGAATCAGATCACAAAATGGCAAGCGATTTACGTGCATTAAATATTGATGGGAAGAAACCTAGTATGGTATTATATGCTGATCGTTTTAGTTCTCTGTTACCAATGGGTGTAAAACAACAAATACAGTAATTAGGAATGGATTTTACATCGTACATACATGCAGATAGTAAAAACGCTGAGGAGTTGGAAATGCTTTTGGGCAGTGCCAACGACTTTGCTAATAAAAACTTACTTGCATTTTTACAGAATGACCTACCTGATGGTGATTTAAATGCGATGAGTACTGCAATAGATGAAGCCTATGAATTAGGATTTATTGCATATCCATATGAAAATGCACCTGGTTATGAATTAGGTGTATGGGGGAAATATTCAGATGAGAATGGTCCACTAAATTCCTTGATGGTATTAACGGAGATGGCAAAAGTATGTGGGTCAACGGCATTTGTAATGCATTGTCAAGGCGTTGCAACAAGCATTGTTAATTATTTAAATAAAAACAAAGAATTTCCAAATAAACGAATTGCTTTGGCTCTACAAGATGCTTCTAAGATGCCCTATGTTGAAACTTTGGAAAATCCTAGTGATAATAATATTGCAACAATTAAAACAGTACTAACTAAAAATGACAATGTATATGTTCTTAATGGAAAAAAGAAGTTTGTGTACATGCAAAAAGATACAGACTTGTTGTTAATTCCGGCATTGCTTGGTGATAAATTGGTCATTACTACTCTGCCTGCAAAGGCTGCAGGACTTAAATACGAAGATGTTGGGCAAAGAACAGGCATACGTTTTTTAGAATTGAATCACATTACATTTGAAAATGTAATGATAGCTGAAGATGAAATACTTGCTACAGACACTGCTTTAGATGTGTATAAAAGAGCTATAAGCATGTATTGGAATGGTGTTTCTGCAATAGGGGTTGGCATTGCTCAAGGAGGATTAATTGCTGCCCGACAATATGCAAGTGAAAGGTACCAAGGAGGCAAACAAATTGAAGAACATGCAGCTATACAATCTTTAATTGCTGATTCATATGCTCGAATAGAGGTAGCTATAAATTTACTTAAAAGTAATACGAAAATTGATGCAAGTAATGTGGCACTCAAAAACGCAGCTATCACAAAAATGCACGTGATGACTGAGTGCACTCAAAGTGTAACAGATTGTTTGCAGGTTTTTGGTGGTTATGGTTATATGCAAGACTATAGGATGGAGAAACGCTTACGTGATATACAAGTTTTAAAAATTGGTGCAGGATCGCCTATTTTTTTGAAGAAACTCATTTTTGATTTAAATAATCTAGAACAATTATGAAGCCATTTGCACAGCGTTTAGAAGAATTAAAAACAAAATACGCCCATAATCAATTAACACTGATAGGTAAAGCGTTAATGGATAAGGGGGTTGAGTCTATGTGGGAAATAGATAGCCGTATTTTAGGTCGTGGACATAAAAAATGGCGAAAAAAAGCCAAGCGATTTTCGCAGGAATATATTAAACCTTATGCAAAACAGGCAGATATAGATCCTGATAGTTTTGATCACACAAAATTGTTTAAAGAAGCTGCAAAACAAGGATTTCTCTCTGCTATGGTTCCAAAACCAATTGGTAGTACAGGTATTGATTGGGGTTTTAAAAACTTAAGTTTTAGTACTGTTTTAATGGCTGAAGAGTTTGCGGCTGTTGATGGTGGTTTGGCCTTGAAATTATTGGCTCCGAATTTAGGGGTGTCATCCTTATGGTTAAGCGGAGACATTAGAATGATATTTAGAAAAGCGATACCCATGTATATGGGTAGTACATGGTTTGGTAAAACAAAAACAATGGCTTATGCTATTACTGAATCAAGTGCGGGCTCAGATGTGGAAGATGAATTAGGAGGTGCCAACGCACGATTGGGTACGTCAGCTAAAAAAGTAAAGGGAGGTTTTGTTTTAAACGGTAGTAAGGTGTTTATTTCAAACGGAGCAATTGCAGATGCTGTTGCTGTATTTACAAAATTAGAGGGTGAAGGTCTAGAATCTTTTACTTGTTTTTACATAGAAAAAGGAACAAAAGGCTTTTCTGTTGGTAAACACGAAAAAAAATTGGGACAAAGGGCTTCTGATGCATCTGAATTAATTTTAGATAATGTATTTGTGCCAGATGAAGATGTTATTGGTAAGGTAAGGGGAGGGTGGGCAATAAATAAGTCTGTTTTAATGCAATCGCGTATCCCTGTTGGCGCTATGGCTTTGGGTCATGCCAGAGGAGCCTTTGAAAATGCTTTAGCTTTTACCAAAAAAGAATACATCGGTAATAAAAAAATGATCACATTTCAAGAAGTTCAAATGGAGTTGGCTCAAATGGTGCAAGAGTTATGGAGTATAAGATCCTTTCTGTGGAATACAAGCAATTTAACAAAAATTCCACTTTCCATGTCAGCTTCAACAAAAGCTTATGCATCTGATGCATCTTACGGGATTTGTAATAGAGCCATGGAACTAATGGGCGATGATGGCTACTTGCATAATAACAATACGGAAAGGTTTTGGCGAGATGTGAGGCTCACGCAAATATATGAAGGCACCAATCAAATTAACCGGTTAGGCATTGTAGAAAATCATGAAGAAACAGATTTTAAGCGTTAATCTTTAGATTCGTTTTAAACAACGTTAGTTACCTCACCAACTGTAACACTCCTCTATAGGTATAAGTTTTACGCTCTAAGTCTTCTACTTCTACTACATATACGTAGGAATCAATCTGAGCGAGTTCGCTACCTCCGTCTACAATACCATCCCAGCCTTGGTTAATATCATCACTAATGAATATTAAGTTGCCCCATCGATCGTAAATTTTCATACTGAATTTGCCAATACCTTCTCCTTTAGGTAAGAAGGAGTCGTTAATACCATCATCGTTAGGCGTAAAGGCTTCGGGTATATAAACCAAAATAGGGCTCGTAATTACTACAGTTCGGGTAATAGAATCGGCACAACCTAAACCATTTTCTACTACCAATACCATGGCATAAGATCCTGTATCCTTGTATTCATGGTATTGCGGGTCTGAACTATTAGAAGTAGTACCATCGCCAAAATTCCAACTCCAAGATGTTGCACTTAAAGAGTTCTCGTAAATATCAACCGTAGGTTCAATGATGGTAACTTGATTTGCCCCCAACTCAAAACTAGCAATAGGGTTTTCCTTTATGTTAATAGTTACCTTATCATTTAGTTGGCTACTACATAGGTTGGCATCCGTTACACTTTGTAGTGCATATACCAGCGTACCTGCTTGTCCGCTGTTAACAAAAATGACACTGCTATCTGCACCAGCAACGGAGGTTGTGCTTTTAGGTGCACCGTCTACCGTATAGTTAAAGGTATACGGCCCAGTACCGTCATTGGCGCGCACTATAATGTTTTGTGCAACACTATCTTGACAAATAGTTTCTCCACCAACAATGGTAGCGGTAGGTAATGGTAATACCGTCATGGTTTTTATGCTGGATACTGTTTGCGAACAATAAGCATCTTCTACGTTAACAATTTCGTAGGTATGTGGGCCATCAACACTTGTTAACGCACCAATTACCAATTTATCATTACTACCTATTGTAGTAGCTTCTTGATCAGGCCCATTATCTACTTTGTAAGTAATGGTATAAGGAGGAGTGCCGTTAGAACCTGTAAATATTACCTGAGCGGCATCGTCTTTGCATACAGAAGCCTTTGATAAGCTAGTTATTCCACTAACACCTTGACGAACTGTAAGATTATAAATAGCAGAATCGGCAGCTCCAACACAGGTATTATTACTACTTACAAGCATTTTAAGAACGATGGTTAACCCTGCGTCACCAATTGCTGAGGTGTAGGTTGGCGTTGTAGTTGTAGCCCCTCCGGTGATAGAACCAGCCCCATTGGTAGCCGTCCATAAAATAGTACCGTCCGTAGCACTTGTTTCACCCGCTAATACCGTTGCCGGATCACCTTCACAAATTGCTTGCGTACCACCAGCAGTAGCTGTAGGTAGCCTGTCTACGTTAATGGTATAAGCTGCGTTTGCTGTAGTACCACTACAAGCATTATTACTTTCTACAGTCATGGTAAGGGTAACTGTATTACCTGCATCACCACTTGCAGCTGTATAAGTTGGTGTTAAACTCGTAGCACCAGCAGTAATTGATCCTGCACCATTTTCTGTCC
>CAXHCC010000099.1:0-9649 GCA_964014945.1 uncultured bacterium
ATGTGTATAAGAGACAGATCTAAAACCGGCTATACCTACAAACATATAAGGGCTAAAGTGGTTCCAGTCTCTTTCGGCAATTTTATAACTCAAAAAGTTAAATTCAGCAGTAAAAGAAAGTTCCTTTATGCTTGTGCGAAAGGTAAGATTGCGTTGTTGTTGCGCAAGAGAATTGGACAACGCATCATGCGCTTCCAATCGACCAAATAAAAAACCTGACCTTATGCTAAAACGCCTGTTAAGGTTATAACGTAAAATTAAACCAGCTGCAGGTTTTGTAAGCTTATCAAAATGTTTGTTGGGGTTTATTTCTCCCAAATAATATGACCCACCTACTAAAAAGCCAAATTCGAAACTTCTATCACGCTGTTGTGCATTTCCATATTGAAAAATGCTGAAGGCAAATACTAATATTAAAAGGCTTTTTTTCACCTAAAAAAAACTGAAAACAGTGTGTTTTATTGTGCTAAAATTTATGGATAGCAAATATAGTGGAAATTTCTTAGCGAAAATCGGTTAAAATGCCAGAAACAAAAACCTTTTGGAGCGTTTTTAGGTCAAGTTTCTTTTTTTAACCAATGGGGGGTATATAAGCCACTACCTGTCTAGTTTTAACACACCTGCATGGTTATATTGCTTTCCGTCAACTCCTTCTGCTACAATACTATACACGTACTTTCCTTTTTTAGCTTTGCTTCCATCGCTAGTGGTTCCATTCCATACACCATCTGTGCCTTCCCAGTTATATACCAGCTTACCTTTAACGTCATATATTTTAACACTCATATTGGTCATGTTGTTACTTTTAAAACTAAATTCGTCTGCAACTCCATCTCCATTTGGGCTAAACGTTTTTTGAGGATATGATAAGGATGAATTTCCGGTAACCTTAATTGTTACTTTATCAATAGCAACCCTTCCTTCTTTTCCAACCGATTTTAGTGTAACCACGTATTCTCCAGGTCGCTCAAATATATGTACAGGGTTGTTTGCGTTGGTTGAGTTTTTACCATCGCTGAACGACCAGGTATTAGATTGTGCTTCACCAAGATTTTTTAGGTTAACTATCAATGGTACCGCCCCGCTAATAGGGCTGGCATAAATAGTTGCCACTTCTCTATCTAGAATGCTATTAATGAACGATTCCACCTTCTTTTGTTCTCCCTTTCCGTTAGGAATACTGGTAGATTTAGCAGGTGCTGGTATTGCTTTCGCTGCCGTAGGTACGGGAACTTCTTTTTCAACTATTTTGTAAATTGTATCAGTTATTGTGGTAACCGGTATTTCGGTTTCTTTACTTTCCTTAATTTCTGGTATTGGAGTTTCTGATTTAGATTTGTTGTTCATTACAAAAACCGTACTGGCAATTGTTAACGCGGATGATACAAATGCTACAATAGTATTTGTGCCTATCTTAGAAATAAGCATTTTAATGAACAAGCCAACACTTCCCCATTTAATGGCAGCTCTTACGTTGTCCCACACTTTTGGTTTTACCTCCGGCTCAAATGTTTCAAAAGAATCTTTGAACAAGTCTTCTATTTCATCATCTTTTTTTTCCATCACAACTAAATTATTGGTGATTTTTAATTACCTTCTTTAAATATGCTCTTGCTCTTGAATATTGCGACTTTGATGTACCCTCTGAAATGTTCAACATTTTTCCAATTTCAGCATGGGAATATCCTTCTATTGCAAATAAGTTAAAAATAGTTTTAGCACCCGTTGGTAGCGTTTGAATTATTTTTAATAAATCCTTTGTTTGAATTTGGTCACTTGCTTGAGAAGATGCTTGGATCATAAAGTCAACACTATCAAACTCAACATTATGTTTTAGCTTTTTGTTTTTCCGTATAAGGGATAAGGCCGCATTTACAACTACTTTCCTTACCCAGCCTTCTAATGAACCATTAAAGCTGTAGGAACTTACATACTTAAAAACATTAATAAACCCCAGCTGTAGCATATCATCAGCTTCATCAGCATCTGTGGCATAACGCATACATACCCCTAGCATCTTTTTAGAATACTTGTTGTATAAAAACTCTTGCGCTTTAGGGTTGTTTTTAATACAACCTTGTATAATTTCCTCGTCAGTCATATTTATTAGCCAAACGCCCTTACTAGTAATGATGTAAGTTTATGACAGATGGTTGCACTATTTGTACCTTAAATTATTATGAATAAGCAAACTACTACTTAATATTGATATCTTTGAGCAATGGTTAAAAAAACAAGGAGTAAAAATAAACCTTTTTTTTTTGAAGAAATACTTAAAGTGTTATCTAAAAACACTGGAGTAGCCCTTAATTACAAGCAAATAGCCGCCAAGCTTAAGGTAACAGATAAGTCGCAACGATTGCTAATTGTTAGTGTTTTAGCTGATTTAAAAGCTCAAGGACATGTAGCGGAGATTGGACGCGGTAAATTTAAAATTCTGTTTAAAGACATGCTTATTACCGGTAAGGTGGATATGACCGCCAGCGGAAAAGCGTTTATTGTTTCAGAAGATATGGAAGAGGATGTTGTTGTTGCGCCAAAAAAGACGTTAAATGCGTTGCATGGCGATACCGTTGAGGTGAGGGTGTATAGCAAGAAAAGGGGCCAGCCTGAGGGAGAAATTATTAAAGTTCTAGAACGGAATAAAACATCCTTTGTTGGTACCGTTCAAGTTTCACCAAAATTTGCTTTTCTCGTACCAAGTTCGCTAAAAACGGGTACTGATATTTACATACCTCTCAACAAAATAAACGGTGCAAAAGACGGGCAAAAGGCTATTGCAAAAATTACGGAATGGCCTAAGAACGGTGTAAACCCTATTGGTGAAATAACTGAGGTGTTGGGTAATGTAGGAGAGAACGATACTGAAATGCATGCTATATTAGCTGAGTATGGTTTGCCATATAAATTTCCAGATGGTGTTGAAGATGCTGCAGACTTAATACCAACGAATATTACAGATAAAGAAATTGCAAAAAGGAAAGATTTTAGAAATATTATAACATTTACTATTGACCCTGTTGATGCAAAAGACTTTGATGATGCTTTATCTATTCAAAAGCTTAAAAATGGCAATTGGGAAATTGGGGTTCATATCGCTGATGTTAGTCATTATGTGAAACCCAACTCAATTTTGGATAAAGAAGCTATTGCCAGAGCAACATCTGTATATTTAGTGGATAGAGTTGTGCCGATGTTACCGGAGATACTTTCCAATAAGGTTTGTTCTCTTCGACCCAATGAAGAAAAATTATGCTTTTCAGCTGTGTTTGAACTAACAGATGCAGCTGAGGTGGTGAATGAATGGTTTGGCAGAACGGTGATAAACTCTGATAGAAGATTTACTTATGAGGAAGCACAACTCATTATTGAAACAGAGGAAGGAGACTTTTGCGAGGAGATCCTTTGTTTAGATCGTTTGGCTAAGCAATTAAGAGAAAAGCGCTTTCAAACGGGAAGTATCGCATTTGAAAAGTTGGAGGTTAAGTTTCATTTAGATGAATCAGGAAACCCTACTGGAGTGTTCTTTAAGGAAGCAAAAGACTCTAACAGGTTAATTGAAGATTTTATGTTACTCGCCAATAGAAAAGTGGCTGAATTTATAGGAAAGGCTTCTAGTAAAAATAAAGATCCTAAAACCTTTGTGTACCGAATTCATGATAAACCTAACCCGGATAAAATAAATAGTTTCGCAACATTTGTGGGCAAATTTGGCTATAAATTAAACACCAAAAATGAGCAAGCTTTATCGTCCTCTATGAATCAATTGCTAAAAGAAGTAAGCAATAAAAAGGAGGCGGGAATGATTGAAATTTTAGCTATTAGAACAATGGCGAAAGCCATTTACACAACTAATAATATTGGGCATTATGGTTTGGGCTTTAGTCATTACACCCATTTTACATCACCAATAAGAAGGTATCCTGATGTGATGGTGCATCGTTTGTTGCAGCATTATTTGGATGGAGGTAAAAGTGAGGATGCTGAACGATTAGAAGAGCAGTGCAAACATTCATCAGATATGGAAAAATTGGCAGCAGATGCAGAACGTTCATCCATTAAATATAAGCAAGTAGAATTCCTTGTGGATAAAATAGGAGAGGAGTACGATGGAACTATTTCTGGAGTAACAGAGTGGGGAGTATTTGTGGAAATAACGGAAAACCATTGTGAAGGAATGGTAAGGACAAGGGACATTAAGGACGATTATTATGCTTTTGATGAAGATAATTATTGTTTAAAAGGAAGACGGTCAGGCAAGGTGTTAACACTTGGCGACAAAGTACGAATTGAGATTAAACGGGCAGATTTAGTTAGAAAACAACTTGACTTTGAGTTAGTTGAAATATTTGAAGAAGATAAACCTGTTCGGAAGAAAAAGAAAAAAGCACCAGATAATAAAGACCAAAATTCATCACCACAAACATTTAGTGATGAGTGGGGGTTTGAGTTATAGCGTTTTTAGAGAGCTGATGGTTGCAGAAGGATTCTCTGAGGAGAATACGGTGCTACCAGCAACCAATACATGAGCTCCAGTCTCTACTAGCTTTTGGTAGTTATTCAAGTCAACACCCCCATCTATTTCTATTAGTGCATTAGATTTCGTTGCTCTAATTATATCACTCAGTTCCGCCACTTTACTGTAAGTGTTTTCAATAAATTTCTGACCTCCAAATCCAGGGTTCACACTCATTAAACAAACCAAATCAATATCCGCAATTACATCTTTAAGCAAACTTACTGGTGTATGCGGATTTAATGCAACACCAGCTTTCATATCAAGAGCCTTAATTGCCTGTATGGTTCTATGTAAATGTGTACATGCTTCAATATGAACTGTTAAAATATCTGCTCCAACTTCTTTAAATGCAGATAAGTACCTATCAGGGTCAACAATCATCAAATGTACGTCCATAGGTTTTTTCGCATGCCTCTTCATCGCTTTAATAACAGGCATTCCAAAAGAAATGTTAGGAACAAATACGCCATCCATTACATCAATGTGTAACCAATCAGCATCGCTGTTGTTTACCATTTCAACATCACGTTGAATATTTGCAAAATCAGCGGCCAATAAGGAAGGTGCAACAATATGTTTGTCCATTACTTAAGTTATACTATTGTGTAAGCAAAGGTAAAAAAAGAAGCGGAGATAAAATCATTTATTCCGCTTCATATTGTGCTTTAAGATTTTAAGGCTAGCCAAGGTATCCCTTTAGGTTTCTACTTCTTGAAGTGTTTTTAAGACGTCTTATAGCCTTTTCTTTTATTTGCCTTACCCTTTCTCTAGTTAAATCTAACAAACCACCTATTTCTTCAAGTGTTTTCGCGTGCTCTCCGTTAAGACCGAAATACAATCGCAAAACTTCGGCATCTCTTGGTGTTAAAGTTTGTAATGCTCTTTCAATTTCTTTTCTCAACGATTCATTTAATAATGTATTCTCTGGGCTAGGACTGTCTTCTCCTTCCATTAAATCATACATATTGCTCCCCTCGTCTTCACCTGAAGTTATTGGTGCATCCATAGAAAGGTGACGACCTTGATTTTTTAAGGCGTCTTTTACTTCCGTTGGCGTCAATTCCAACATTTCCGCTACTTCGTCAATACTAGGCTCACGTTCAAATTGTTGTTCTAAACTGGAAACTGTTTTCTTAATTTTATTTAATGAACCAATTTTGTTTAATGGCAATCGAACAATACGTGCTTGTTCCGCTAAAGCTTGTAAAATAGATTGACGAATCCACCATACTGCATACGAAATAAATTTAAAGCCTCGTGTTTCATCAAATCTTTTTGCAGCTTTAATTAATCCGAGGTTACCTTCATTAATTAAATCAGGTAAACTTAATCCTTGATTTTGATATTGTTTAGACACGGATACCACAAAACGCAAGTTGGCCTTGGTTAATTTCTCTAAAGCGGCCTGATCACCATTACGAATTTTAATGGCCAACTCTACCTCCTCCTCTGCAGTAATTAGTTCAACACGACCTATTTCTTGCAAATATTTATCTAAAGAAGCTGTTTCTCTATTAGTTACTTGTTTGGTTATTTTTAATTGCCTCATTCTTGGTGTTTGTTTTTTCTTACTGTACGTTTAACGGTTAATTACGTAAAAAGTTACCGATAAGTATGGATAATTTAGTTTGAAAGGAAAAATTCCTTGTTAGGTTGATTTTTTTGACATGCGCGCCTTTACAAACTCTACTATTATTGGAATAAGAGAAATAAAAATAATACCTAAAATCATTTTTTCAAGGTTGGCTTTTACCCACTCATTACTTCCAAGGAAATAGCCAATTAAGGTTACCCCAAAAATCCAGATTGCACCGCCAATTACATTATAGCTTAAAAATGTCCGGTATTTCATCTCACCAATTCCTGCTAAAAATGGAGCTAATGTTCTAACGAACGGAACAAAACGCGCAATAATAATGGTTTTGGTACCATACTTATCATAAAACTCTTGCGTTTGTTTTATGTGCTCGTCCTTAACCAAACGCTTGCCAAATAACTTAATTTTTACAAATTTTAATCCAATATGCTTGCCAATAAAATAATTAACGCCATCACCTAATACCGCTGCAATAAACAATAATCCAAGTATGGTGAGTAAGTCGAGTTGCCCCGTTCCAGCAAACAAGCCTGCTACAAACAAAAGAGAGTCTCCTGGTAAAAATGGCATTATTACCAAGCCCGTTTCAATAAAAATGATCATAAATAACAACAGGTAAATGGAAGTTTGATAATTTTCCAATATCCATTCAAAATTGCCTGGTGCTCCTATGTGTAATAGTCTTTCAAATAATTCAAGCATGTGTTGACGTAAATAATTGGTGGTTTAGTATTTTGTAAGAGAGTTGTCGATTTCATCCGCCCAAGCAAGAATTCCTCCTTCCAGATTGTAAACATTGTCAAATCCTGCAGCTTCAAGTGCGTTACAAATACTGCCAGAACGAGCTCCACTTCTGCACATAATAACTACTTGTTTGTCCTCGGAAATTTTATCCAAATTGTCCATTACTTCTCCCATTGGAATATGCTCTCCTCCAATTGTGCAAATATCTAACTCGTGTGCTTCTCTAACGTCGATTAACTGAAAATCAGCATCCGTATCTTTTAACGTTTTTAGTTCTGAAACGCTTATTTCATTCATAATTGTGGTTTTATTTAATTAATTTGTCCTTAAGGTTTTCTGGTAAATGGTTAAAAAAGGTGTCACCTCTTAATCCAAGACGCAATGTTTCAAGGGGTATTACATCATCATATGCGATGTTACCTAAATTTACATTTGCACCTAGTAGTTTTAAAAACCAAACTTGTTGTGCTTTTTGAGGTGCCTCCCATAAAATATCATCCTTGTTAACTTTTGACAATATTTTATTAATCAATAACGTGTGGGCACTTCCATTGGCTCTATAAATACCTACATTTCCACTTTCTCTTGCTTCCGCGATTACTTTCCACGATCCAGCTTCCAACTCTTTATTCATCATGGTTGTCCATTTTACTGGATGGATGATAAGCCCAGCTTCCTTAGATCCAACTTCTGAAAGAACAGTGTAGTCCTTAGATAATTGATTAATGTATTCACATTTTTTTTTGTGTTCTATTTCTATACATCCATCTGAGACTTCAACGCAACTTAGCTTAAGCTTGTTAACAAGCTTAACATAATCTTTAAACATTCCTCTTACAATAAATGCTTCAAAAAGCGTGCCCCCCAAATAAACTTTTATACCTGCATCATGGTAAAGCTTAATTTTTTCCTCGATGTTGTTAGTAAGGTAAGAACTACCAAAACCAAGCTTAACCAAATCTGTTAGTTCTCCACTAGCAGACAAAAAATCTTCAACTTGACGAACACTTAATCCTTTGTCCATCATCATTGTTACGCCTTTTTCGCGAGGCTTAACTGGCCTTTTAGGCAAATGTGGCATTGAAAAATTCATGGATGCTATTTTTTATATGATTCAATCAAATCGGTAATGCTAACATTATCCTTTAGTTGGGGTAGATATTCAAACAAGCTGTTGTGCATTTCAAAATTCACAGTTAATGCTTGGTTTAAAAAGCTTAAGGCCTCTTGTTTTTGTCCAATACTCATTAAACAGGCCGCAATTCTATACAATAGTTGAGCATCTTTTGGATGATGTTTAATTCCTTCGGCCAATATTTCTAAAGATCCATTTTTATCCTCTTGCTCAAATAAAAGGTTGGCATAATCCAGCCATATAGATTCGTTAGTTGGGTCTAATTCAATTACTTTTTTATACGATAGTTCAGCATCCTCATAAAACTGCATTTTTTGTTGAAGCTCACCGTAAACGTACCAATAATCAGCATTGGTGTCTTCTAAAGCAATTGCTTTCTTAACGTATTGTAAACCTTCGTTGGTTTTGTTTTGTGCATCTAAAATTACACCTTTTCCAACCCACGCCTCGGCATATTCAGGGCTTAAACTAATGGCTTTATTGTAAAAAATTAAAGCATTGTCCAGTTCTTCTAACTTTTCATAACATTCACCAATGTAATAATAGGTTGTTGCATTCGGATCTTCAAACTGAATTGTTTCCTTAAAAATTTCTATTGCTTCATGGTAACTTTTAAGTGCAACAAGTGAATTGGCTTTGTTAAAATATGCTGAAGCAAAGTCTTCCTGAATAGCTATTGCGTAATCATAAGACTCAATGGCTTTCTCATACATCTCCAAATTGTTATAAGAAACACCTAAGTTAAACCATGCTGCCTGATTGTAGGGGTGTAAATCAATGAAGCTTTCATAGTACTTGATGCTTTCTTCAGATTGGCTATTGAGTTCATAACAAAATGCTATTTCATACATAGCCGTTTCGTTTTCAGGATTATTTATTAATGCTTTTTTTAAGTAAAAAATAGCATCACTGTACTTCGATTTGTTCTCATATTCGAAAGCTATTGCTAAGTAAATCTCATCAACATTTTGACCACTATCCGCAGCTTTCTTGTAATTTTCAATGGCTTGTTCAGATAAGCCCATTTGACTATAAATGGCTCCCTTTGTCATGAACACCTCTGGATTAAATGGGTCAAGTGATTGTACCTCAGACAATATTTTGAGTGCTTCTTGACTTTGATTAGTAGCAGCTAATAATTGAGCTTTTCTCAATAAAAATACCGGTAAAAATGGGTATTGCTCTCTAGCGTAAGTTATTGAGGAAAGCGTATTTTTTGCATCAGACTTTTCAAAATAGTAATCGATGATTGCTTCTAATTCAACCGCATCGAAAAAGTATTGGTCGTTTCTTGCCAACATGTCTTCAAATCGATCAATGAGCTCAAGTAGTTTAGTTCGATTGTTATTGTTTTGTTCTTCAGTTCCTTCTTCTTCCGCCATTCTTTGTGGGTGAATTTTGCATGTTGAATCAATAAAAGTAATTATAAAGCGTTAAAAATGAGGAAATAATGTTAAAAATTTTCACACCATGTAAGTGGTTGAATTAAAGTTATGTAAAGGACTATCTTTTGTCAAAGCTAATCCAGTATTCATATTTGTCCATTCTATGAATACCAAGAATGTCAAATTCTGAAATTGTGTTTATGTCATTAATTATATTAACGCCTAAAACATCTTCTTCTCCTAAAACTTCAGTTATAATAGTATAGTCT
>CAXHCC010000100.1:0-9540 GCA_964014945.1 uncultured bacterium
ACCTAATGTAAAATGGTTTGAAGGTGGCCAACTCAACATAACGGAGAATTGCCTCGATAGACATCTAGAAAAATATAGCGATAAAACAGCCATCATATGGGAACCAAACAACCCAAGTGAGGCTGCAATAAATATCACTTATAAAGAGTTACATCAAAAAGTTTGCAAGTTCGCCAACGTATTAAAAAACAATGGCATTGCAAAAGGCGACAGGATTTGTTTATATATGCCTATGGTGCCAGAACTGGCAATTGCTGTGTTAGCATGTGCAAGAATTGGGGCGATTCACTCAGTGGTATTTGCTGGTTTTTCGTTTAAATCTGTAGCCGATAGAATACAAGACGCGAGTTGTAAAATGGTAATAACTGCGGATGGAGCGTACAGAGGTGCAAAACAAATTCCTTTAAAACCAGTGATTGATCAAGCACTAGAAACGTGTTCAAGCGTGAAAAAAGTCATTGTATTAAAGCGCACCGGAGCGGACATTACCATGCAAACTGATAGGGATGTTTGGTGGGCAAATGAACTTGAAAAGGCTAGTGATTCCTTTGAAGCTGAGAGCATGGATTCAGAAGATGAATTATTTATACTATACACATCTGGTTCAACCGGAAAGCCCAAAGGGGTGGTTCATACTACTGCAGGGTACATGATTTATACACAATATACTTTTCAAAATGTTTTTCAATACCAATCGGATGATATATACTGGTGCACAGCAGATGTTGGTTGGATTACTGGACATTCATATTTAGTTTATGGTCCTTTACTTGCTGGTGCTACAACCTTAATGTTTGAAGGCATACCTACTTTTCCAGATGCTGGAAGATTTTGGGAAGTAATTGACAAGCACCAAGTAAACATTTTCTATACTGCTCCAACTGCTATTAGATCATTAGAAGCATTAGGCTTAGAGTTTGTTTCACATTATAAACTGGATTCACTTCGCGTATTAGGAACCGTAGGAGAGCCAATAAATGTAGAAGCCTGGAACTGGTACAACAAACACATTGGAAAAGAAAAATGCCCTATCGTGGATACATGGTGGCAAACTGAAACAGGAGGGATAATGATTTCTCCTTTAGCGGGTATAACTAAAACCAAGCCGGGGCATGCAACATTACCTCTACCTGGAATTCAACCCGTACTGGTGGATGAAAAAGGAAATGAATTGGAAGGAAATGGCGTTGAGGGTATGCTTTGTTTCAAATTTCCATGGCCTAGTATAATAAGAACCACCTATGGTAATCACAATCGATGCAAAGAAACTTATTTTAAGGCATTTGAAGGAAAATACTTTTCAGGAGACGGGTGTAAAAGGGATGAAGATGGGTATTATAGAATCACCGGAAGGGTTGATGACGTAATAAAAGTTTCTGGTCATTTACTTGGAACTGCGGAAGTTGAAAATGCCATTAACCAACACCCTAACATTGTAGAAAGCGCAGTAGTTGGATACCCTCATGATATTAAAGGATGGGGCATTTACGCCTTTGTGATTTGTGAAAAGGACAGCAGTGATGAAGATGGTTTAAGAAAAGAGGTAATTGATACCGTAACCAAGTATATGGGGCCCATTGCTAAACCAGATAAAATTCAATTGGTTAGCGGTTTGCCAAAAACAAGAAGCGGTAAAATTATGAGGCGTATCCTTAGAAAGATTGCAGAGCGTGATATTGAAAACATAGGTGACACATCTACCCTGCTGGATCCTTCTGTTATAGATGAAATTAAAAATGGATTTATTAATTAAGCACCCTTATTTTGACTGATAGTTTAGTAATTATACCAACATACAACGAAAAAGAAAACGTCGAAAAGATGATAAGGAAAGTATTTTCCTTGAGTCAACCTTTTCATATTCTAATTGTAGACGATGGCTCACCAGATGGTACTGGAGCTATTGTAAAAAGCTTAATCAACGAATTTCCTGACCAACTACACATTCAAGAAAGAACGGGAAAGCTGGGATTAGGAACTGCTTATATTCATGGTTTTAAATGGGGACTACAACAAGGTAACAACTACCAATACTTTTTTGAAATGGACTGCGACTTCTCGCACAATCCTGAAGACTTAATTCGTTTAAGAGCTGCCTGCGTTGATGGTGCTGATCTTGCAATAGGATCTAGATATGTAAAAGGTGGTAGCGTTAAAAATTGGAGCAAGGACAGAATATTACTATCGTATTTTGCTTCTTTATATGTTCGAATGATATTGTGGGTTTCAATAAATGATACCACCTCCGGTTTTAAATGTTATAAAAGAAAGGTGTTAGAAACAGTTGACTTTTCAAATATCAGATTTGTTGGGTATGCCTTTCAAATCGAAATGAAATATACAGCTAGTAAATTAGGGTTTAAAATCGCCGAAGTGCCTATTACATTTATTGATCGAACCGAAGGGGTGTCAAAAATGAGTAATAGCATTTTTAAAGAGGCCATATTAGGTGTATTAAAAATGAGGTTTAAGAAAATTAAGTAATGGCGGGTAAAACAATATTAATAAAAAATGCATCTGTGGTAAATGAAGGGAAAACCTTTATCGCTAATGTGCTTTTAGAAGGCAATTTCATAAAAAGCATAGATAGGGATAATACTACTTTTAATGCAGATCAAATAATTGATGCTACAGGGCAGTATCTGATTCCGGGATGTATTGACGATCAAGTACACTTTAGGGAGCCAGGGTTAACACACAAGGCTGAAATTTATACTGAAGCTAAAGCGGCAGTTGCAGGTGGCATTACTTCCTTCATGGAAATGCCCAATACCATTCCCAACGTTTTTACGCAGGATTTACTTGAAGACAAGTACCAACGTGCATCAGAAGTATCCTTAGCCAACTATTCTTTTTTTATGGGTGCTTCAAATGATAACATTGATGAGGTTTTAAAAACTGACCCCAACAATGTATGCGGTGTTAAAGTATTTATGGGCTCGTCAACTGGTAATATGTTAGTTGATAAAAAAGAAACCTTAGAAGCAATATTTTCTAAATGTAATATGCTTATTGCTACTCACTGTGAAGATGAGGAAACAATTATAGCAAATACAGCAGCATATAAAGAAAAATACGGGGAAGAAGTTCCTATCAAATGCCACCCCGAGATTAGAAGTGAAGAAGCTTGTTACAAGTCGTCTTCATTAGCAGTTGAACTAGCGAAAAAACACAACACCAGGTTACACATATTACACATATCTACTGAAAAAGAGTTGTCTTTATTTGATAACAAAACACCTTTAAAAGAAAAAAGAATTACCGCTGAAGCTTGTATACACCACCTTTGGTTTAGTGATGATAACTATAATGAGAAAGGAACCTTTATTAAATGGAACCCTGCAGTAAAAAAAGCAAGTGACCGAGATGCTATATTAAAAGGAGTATTGGAAAATAAAATAGATGTGATAGCAACTGACCATGCACCTCATACTAAAGAAGAAAAAGAAAACACTTATTTTAAAGCACCTTCTGGAGGCCCACTGGTTCAACATGCACTTGTAGCTATGTTAGAGTTGCATCATCAAAATAAAATTAGTTTAGAAAAAATAGTTGAAAAAATGGCCCATGCGGTTGCCGATTGTTTTCAAATTGAAAAACGCGGCTACATCAAAGAAGGATTTTACGCAGATTTGGTGCTAGTTGATTTAAATAGATCCTGGAAAGTAGCTCCTGAAAATAACCTCTATAAATGTGGCTGGTCACCTTTTGATGGACAAGTTTTTTCATCTAGCATTACGCATACTTTTGTAAACGGAAACCTTGTATACAAAGAAGGAGCATTTAACGAAAACATAAAAGGAAGTAGAATTACCTTTAACAGATAAGTAAGCAGTGATTTACTATATTCTCAGATTTTACAGCCGGTTTTTCTTTAGAATTTATTTTAAGTTAGGTCACACAGACCTAAAAAACATTCCCTATAAAAAGGCTTTGGTAATTGCCCCTAATCATGTTAATGGATTCGTAGATCCTGTTTACATAGCTGATACAATCAGAAATAAAGTACGTTTTTTTGCAAGAGGGGATGTTTTTAAAGGCAAATTTTTGAAATGGCTTTTAAACGAAATGAATATGAGTCCAATGTATAGACTCAGAGAAGGGTATGGTAATATCAAAAAAAACAATGCCATTTTTGAAGAGTGTGAAGAACGACTAAAAAATAATGAGACCTTACTAATTTTCCCTGAAGCAGTTTGTGTTCCTGAAAAACGCTTACAACCTTTAAAAAAAGGATTATCTCGTATTGTTTTTCAAACTGAAGAAGCACTTGCGTTTAAAAAACATTTATTGATAATTCCCGTTGGACTTAACTATACTAATGGTAAGAAGTTTAGAAGTGAATTGTTTATGAATTTTGGTGAAACAATTTCATTGAAGGACTACGAAGAACTTTATCAAGAAAATAAGGTAAAAGCAATTAATAAATTTACGCGCAGTTTAGAAGCAACAATGCGTGAGCAAATAATTACTATTAAGAATAAAGACAATGATGAATTAGTTGAAACGCTTCATGAAATTTATTTACCGGATTGGATGAAGTTAAAAGGGAGAAATACTAAATCAATTGAGGATAAATATTACGCGAGAAAGGAGTTTGTAGAAGCGCTGAACGGAATTGATGATTCCGACCCTAACAAATTATCACACCTGCGAAATATTACTCCACCCTATTTAAAAAGTCTGGAAAGGAACAAACTTAGAGATCACCTCATTAAATCTGATATAGAAGGGAAATCTGGCTTTTTGAAATTCATAGGAGAATTAACCGTTTTAATTTTAGGCATTCCATTTTATTTTGTTGGCCTAATTACCAACTGGCCTCCTTTTTATTTAGCATTCAGCATTGCAAATAAAAAGGTTAAGGAGGATGAATTTTATGCCTCTACTGCAATATTGATAAGCATGTGCGGCTGGCTTGCTTATTTCATCTTTCAACTAGTAATTATTGCATTTATATTCAAAAACTTTTCCATTGTAGTTACCTACTCTTTATCTATGATTCTTTTAGGACGATTCGCATTGGTATACTACCCGAGAGTATTAAAAATATTGGGTAGGTGGCGCTTAATTGGATTAAAAAGAAGTAATCGAAAATTAGTTGCAGAATTGGTAAATAAACGAATAGAAATTGTTGAGCAAATTGAGAACCTAATTAAACTCCATAATTAGTTTCGATTTTAATAACATCGATAATGAGTAATATCAATAATTTCCTTGTTGCGAGCGTTTTATTGCTTATTGCGCTAACTACATCCATCTATTTTAAATCACTCAATAATGAAATTACCAATTGGGATGACAATAGCTATATATCTTCAAATGAAGACATTAAGCATTTAAATAGCGACAGTACAATACATACAATAGTTAAGGCATTTAGTAGCTATAAGCTTGGAAATTATCACCCTGTAACTGTACTTAGTTTTGCCCTTGAATACAAGTTTTTCAAACTAAATAGCAAAGCATATCACGTAAACAACCTGTTACTTCATATACTAAATTCCCTATTGGTTTTAACCTTTATATGGTTATTGTCAAACCAAAAGTGGATCGCCTTAATTACAGCACTATTTTTTGCGATTCATCCAATGCATGTAGAATCAGTATCATGGCTATCTGAAAGAAAAGACCTCCTCTACTCATTTTTTTATTTACTGGGGCTAATAGTTTATGTGAAAAATTACAAAACTATCAGTATCAAACACCATGTTGCAATTTTAAGCTTATTTACGCTTTCCTGTCTTTCAAAAGGTATGGCGGTAAGTTTTCCACTTGTGTTGTTAGCAATTGACTACTATTATTCAGGAAAATTTACACGAAACAGCTTTGTAAACAAAATACCATATTTTATTGTATCATTAGTATTTGGTTTAATCGCCGTTAATGCACAAAAAGCAGGAGAAGCAATTAGCACAGGGCAATTTGACGTTGTGGATCGGCTATTTTTGAGCATATATGGCTTAGCCACATATATTTGGAAATTTGCGGCTCCTATAAATTTATCATGCTTTTATAGCTATCCCAATTTAATCAACGGACATTTACCCTATTTATATTATGTTATACCAACCCTTTTCGTTGGGTGTATTCTGCTATTGTTCAAATATGTTAAACTTAGTAGAGAGGTTAAATTTGGCATGCTGTTTTTTGCGGCAACGATAGTAATGGTGTTGCAATGGATGCCTGTAGGTGGAGCAATTATTTCGGAACGTTACACTTATATTGCTTATATAGGGTTGTTTTTTGCTATTGGCTATATTTTTAACCAATTCATCCAAAATAACGATGTAGGTAAAAAATTAGCATTTGTATTATTATTGGTGGTATCAAGCTGGTATAGCATACTTGCTCACAATCGAACCCTAATTTGGCACGATACCATTACACTTTGGACAGACGTAATTGAACAATTTCAGCACGACCCACACCCTTATAATAATAGGGCCGAAACATATTTTTGGAACAAGAATTACTCGCTCGCTCTTTCGGATTTTAATAAAGCGGTTTCACTTGGCTTAGAAACAAGCAGCGTATTTTATAAAAGAGGATATACCTATTATGAATTAAAACAGTATGAAAATGCCATTAAGGACTTTAACAAAGCAATAAGTCTATCAGAAAAAATTCACACATTGGTATATTTTAAACGTGCATTTGCTTACGCTTCTACCCAACAAGCAGAATTGGCTATAAAGGATTATGAGTATGTAATAAGCAAACAACCTAATTTTGCTGAAGCGTATCATGATAAAGGTTTGGTTTATTACAATTTAGAAAACCACCGGTTGGCAATCGACAACTTTTCTAAAGCTATTGAGTTAAAATTGGATTATTATGACGCATACCTAAGCAGGGGTAGTTCTTTTTTTAAGTTGGGTTTAATGGATAATGCAATTATTGATTATACCAAGGCGATTAACATTAAACCATCAAAAGGAAGCACCTATTATAATAGATGTGTAGCACATTTAATAAACAAAGACTACGCATTAGCTATGAAAGATGCACAACAAGCTTCATTGTTGGGATATCCCATAGCCCAGCAAATTATTGACGATATAAATGCGGGTTTAAAAAATTAAACGTAGTTCTAAATTGCTTGCTCAAGGAGTTTCTCCAACTGCATGCTTCTTGATCCCTTAACAAGTATACTTGAATTGAGAATTGGGTTTTTACAAATATATTCAGCCAATAAATCAACATTATCAAAACAAATATGTGAGTCAATTTGGGCTACTTCCATAAACGATTTACCGACCAAGTAAACATTTGTTAAGCCATTAGCATCTAGCTGTTTAACAATTGTAGCGTGTTCTTGCTTACTTTCATCACCTAACTCTTTCATATCGCCAAGCACCACAACTTTATTATTCGCTGTTAATTGAGCAAAATTATCTATGGCTACTTTCATGCTGGTAGGGTTGGCATTATATGCATCAAGTAAAATGGTATTTCCTTTTTTTTGCACCACTTGGGAGCGATTGTTCGACGGTGTATAGGTTTCAAGCGCTTTTTTAATACTATCTAGTGACACATCAAAGAAATCACCAATACATGCGGCTGCTAACACATTCTCAAAATTATACTTGCCAATTAGTTGAGTAGTTATGGGAGTTAAATCTTTAGCGTCCTCTTTCGCATTTATGGTAATGGTAACATATGGGTCACATTTTTGCAACGCTCCAATATAATCTGCTGTATCAGTAATACCATAGGTATGCTTATTACAGCCCACACTTTTATCAACCAGTAAATTATTATCGTTATTCACAAATAGTAAGCCTTGTTGCTTATTTATAAACCTATACAGCTCAGTTTTTGTTTTTACAACCCCTTCAAAACCTCCAAAACCTTCAAGGTGCGCTTTTCCAATATTGGTAACAATTCCGAAATTTGGTTCGGCAATATTGCATAAAAAGTCTATTTCTCCTTGATGGTTAGCCCCCATTTCAATAATGGCAATTTCATGCTCCTTGTTAACTTTAAGCAAGGTTAAAGGCACTCCTATATGATTATTTAAATTGCCTTCCGTTGCTAATACGCTGTATTTCATAGACAGCACACTGTTAATTAATTCCTTGCTAGTAGTTTTACCATTACTTCCGGTAATTCCAATAAACGGAATAGTAAATTGCTTGCGGTGAAAGTTTGCCAAGTCTTGCAATATTTGTAATACATCATCAACCAGTACATAACGCTCGTCGACTTGGTATTGAGGATCATCAATAACCGCATAGGCACAACCGTCCCCTAACGCTTTCGATGCAAACTTATTGGCATCAAAGCTGGGTCCCTTTAATGCGAAAAAGATAGAATTAGGAATAATGTTTCTTGTATCGGTGCATACTATAGGGTGTGCTAAATATTTTTCGTATAGCTGCTCCAGCATATTAACCAAATAATTATGTGCTACGTTTTTAATTCATCAGGTATTGAACACACCGGTATAGGATGCATTTTATGTTGATTAGAAGAATTAAATTTCCGATAAATTTTCAATACTTCTTTTTTTCTTTCATCCAAGTTACTTTCATCGCCATCACCTTTTTCGGTAAAACTCATCGCCCATTCCAATTCAGGGTATGTTGCACCAATTTGATCTTCATCGCTTCTACCATCCTCAAACAAACCATCAGTAGGAGCTGCATTTTGAATAGATTCAACAATCCCCAACTCTTTAGCTAACGCATATACTTCCGTTTTCATTAAATCCGCAATCGGACTTACATCCACTCCGCCGTCACCGTACTTTGTAAAAAAACCTATTCCAAAATCTTCAACTTTATTTCCGGTACCTGCAACCAACATTTTTTTGCTGCAAGCAAAGGCATATAAGGTTGTCATTCTTAAACGAGATCGTGTATTTGCCAAAGTCAAAAAGTCGTGCGTATCAACAGGCAACGCTTGTTTTATGCTTTCAAATGTATCCGTTAACTCTACCTCTTCTGAAGAAACATTATTAAAGTTTTGCTTAAGCCATTGAATATGTTCATTACCTCTATCATATTCATTTTTAATTTGATGAATAGGCATATTTAAGCAAATAACAGGATAACCCGTTTTAGCACAAAGTGTTGATGTTAATGCTGAATCAATACCTCCTGATACTCCCATCACAAATCCTGTTGTTCCGCTCTTCTCAATATAAGATTTGAGCCAGTCTGTGATGTATACTATCGTTTCTTCAGCTTTCATTATTTAATCTAAAACAATACACCTACCATTAAAGAAAAGGCGTTTGGATTAACTTGTTGCGGCATTGGAGTATATGTCATATTTCCTGAGGCATCCACAGCTCGGCGTTCAAGATACTTAGAGTCATCTTTAACAGCGCTGGTAAAACCAAGGGAATAATTTAATCCAAAGGTTAACGCAGTTGTTCCCGACAAATTCCATTCGGCACCAACACCAAAATTTAAGGAGGCCACAAACAAGCTGACGTCCTTTGTAATTTCAATATCAGATTTTGTTTCTTCTACTGACAAACCATTAACCTGTCTCTTATACACATCTCCGAGCCCACGAGACCCGGAATAA
>CAXHCC010000101.1:0-9443 GCA_964014945.1 uncultured bacterium
CGCTTTGGAATTTGATAAGTTGCGTTACTATTGGCTTTATTAAACTATTTCTTATAACCGAAGAGGTTTTTGCCATATATCTATCAAACGCTATGTATACAAATTGATGATCCAGTATCCGCAAACCCTGATAATGAAACAGAATTAAGGGTTGATCAGCAACATGAATACTACCTTTACTTATTGTTATTCTCCAATTATTTATATTCCAAGGCGCTAATCCTAATCCAATATGGTCAATTTCTTTTACACCATCACCAAAAACGTGCGTCCAACTTTCTAAATACTTCTGATCCGCAAATTTATCTCCTACCAACTCATCGCTGCACCAATCCTTACACTGACTCCTCCAATAATCTAAACATTCCAGGCCAAGTTTGTCATTCTTAAAAACTTGAAAACTCACATTGAACTTACCATACTTTTCAACGTTCTTTTTCAATAACTCTGTTGTGAACCTATGTGGAGTAATAAGTACCGAGGCGCTGTCTAGGTCTTTAAAAATTATTTCAGATGAGTTGAAAAAATACTGATCAGCGTCTAACGTACAAATATGAGGTATTTCAGAAAACTTATTTAAAATATATAAAGGATAATAAGGACTTAAGGTAAAAGTATAACTCACCTTACTTCTCACTTTTTTTAATTCGGACAATTCTGAAAAATAACTTTCAATATCTGCTAATCGAATAATTTTAATATTATCGTAGGTATTTCGATTAAAATAATCCACTGTATCCTCATCCAACGCAATAACGTACAAGGTAAATCTCAAATGATAAACTAAAATGGAATTATATAGTGCTAACCCTCTGGATAGATAGTTGATATCGAATATTGTTGCAAAATGTAAATGATTCATTTTATCGCTTCCATAAACAGGGAGTCTGGCTTTCTTACACTACCATTTTTGCCATCCAATTCATAACTCTCGAAGTTGGGGATATTACTTGTAAAGGCAGTTTTCGACTCAATGCTAGTTCCACCCAATTCAGACAATAAATTAGACAAGGAATACCTATCATACATCCATTGATGTACCTCTCCACCTAATCTAAACTTTCCAATTTCATTATACTTTTCATCAACCCGAAGCAATTTCATCAACACCCTTTTTATGTAGGCTTTTATTCTTTCTTTTACGTTCTTTTTAGCTACCTGTTGTGCACTATTTGCAACCTTCTTATTTGCCAATACCCTTTCACGTAAAAACCTCCCTTCCTCCCCTATTCGCCCATATATGAAAGACTCATTCAATAACCTATCTTTAAATAGCGTATCAATCATATGGCCTCCTTCTTTATGTCTAGCAATTTGATCAATCATTTCCAATTTCATCCACTCATAATTTGCTCTTATTACATCATCAGATGGATCAGCAACTCCGTCGTCGAGCAATTTTAAATAAAGTTTTGCAATAACCTCTAAATCAGGAATAACTACACGCAAAACACCTCCGGGCTTTAATACACGAAAACATTCCTTTAAAAATTTCCTACCATCACTCTTACTAAAGTGTTCTAACACATGTGAATGATAAACAAAATCAAACGTACTATCTGGAAAAGGAATTCCATTAAGCAAATTGTGACCAATTACACCTTCTTCATTACCCTCAAAGTCAACATTTGTCCACTCTTCTCCCTCCTTATAATGCCGCCCACAACCCAGGTTTAAATACTTCATTTACAAGTTTCATTAATTAATAAGCAATCAAAGATACGCTCTATAACAGAATATTCTTATACGTTTAACAGAAATACGTTATTTATTCTTTTATCACAACATCCAAATACCGTTGCTTTATTTCTTTCATCTTAAACGCTAGATTTTTCTCATCCAAAGTGGAGCGAGCATCCTTATGTTGTAAAACCATCCCACTCCAGGAGGCTGTAATATCAGTAGCAATTACATGATCCGCATCACAATAACTATCAAACTCCGTTAATTGCTTATAGTTGGTTAAGGGCTTTAACAATTCTTTCTTATTAAAAAACCATGCGGGATAGCTGGCATCATAAATTTCAGGAGGTACTCGTTGAATTGTGATTAGAGAACGGTCAAAATTAATAAATGGTGTTCTGTCTAAAATTATAAAATCAATCCTTAATTGATTCAAAAACGCAAGCAATTCAAAAGGTGACTCAACATAAGGCAAAACACAGCTTAACAACAACACCTTCGGAGAGTGCTTCGCTATAGAATCTTCAATGGAGAAATAAAATTTTAAGTCTTCACTTTGAAAGTACTCTTTTCCACATTCCACAAAATGCTGTTGCTCAATGATACTCCAGCTCACCCTCTTTAAATCACTTAACAATTCCTTATTTTGAAAGTAAGAACTTCCTAAACTCCCACCGAAATCTACCAAGGACAGTGTATTTTCATTCTCCTCTGCAATTAATCTTATTACTGACAGCAAAGACCAATTATACTGTACTTCGTCAAATAATACAGAATCACGCTCATATACGGCATCTCCGTTCTTAACTTGCAAAAGTGAATTTTTGCACTTTTCCAAAATAACCCTATCATCATAACCACTGCATTTTAATTTTGCATCTTCCCATGAAGTAAAATCTCCTGACCAGCCAATTGGAATTACATCGTCAGGCTTGTTACTACCCAATTTTCTCCATAATGAAAGTATTTTATTTATCATTGCCTACGTGAATAAAGCCTAAACGTATTAATGTTTATTAGAGTTAATATATTCACAAAATTCCTGAATCCGTTTTTCCAACGAATGCTCCCTTAATGTTCTTTTCTGACCAGCCTCAGCGATTTTCTTTCTTTCCTTCTCGTTGTTTAATAAGTATTTAACCTTACTAATACATTCACTTATGGATTTATACGTAACCACCTCCCGATCTACATCAAAAAAACGATCAAGATTCTTCTTATGGTCAGTTAACAGGCAAGCACCTACGCCAGTAGCCTCAAATAGTCGCATGTTAGCCGCTTTTCCAGCAGCATCAATATGCGAATTAAATGTAATTTTAGATTTACTCAACACTTCGTACATCTCAAGGCCAAATACAGGTTTATTAAGCTTTCTTCCAATTAAATACACCTCAAAAAACTCTTTAAACTGAAGATTAAATAGGCGCTGTCGTTGTAAATATCGGTATGGCTCATAAGGTTCATTAAACCCTTTGCTAAAAATTTTAATATTCGTTTTTAATGCCAATTCCGCAATATCCTCAATTCGCTTGTTATGATACCCACTTCCTCTAATTAATGATCCAATGAAAGAGAACGGAATGGCTTCTTTTTCTAAATCAGGCTTCTTTATAAGATCATTAACAGATGCATCAAACGCCAAAGGGAAATAGTACCCTTTTATTTTTCCTCCAGAGTTTAATTTATAGTATTCGGCAGTATCTTCTAAACAAGATATAACTATATCACATTGGTTAAATTTATGAACATCATTCATTCCAATACCGTCATACCCAATTATCAACTTTATAAATGGGAACATTTTTTTTATATAAGCTAAACGCTCGGGTGTTAAAAACGTTCCATCATGTACAAACAATACATCAGGCTTAAACATGTCAATTTGCGCAAAAAAAACATCTTCCATCCAACTTGCTTCGTTGAAGGATACATTATGTTCTTCAGCCCATTTTTTTTGTAAATGCTCACTATTGACAACTACCTCCTGCACTTCATATCCATTTTTACCGTTTAAAGACCTATGCCAAACATCACTCCACGCAAACCGGTCAAGCATAAGCTCATCATATTGTGATTGATATGACCTTTCACTAAGACCTGATCGGCTAAAATAAAAACTCGACAAATACTCTGGGTAAGTGTATGTTGAAACCAATAACCTCATTAGTTGGAGAAATACTTTTTAATAATATCACAAGTAAATTGGACATCCTCCTCGCTTAATTCAGGATAAATAGGTAAGGAAAGTATAGCATCTTGCATGTCTGCAGCAACAGGGAAATCATCCTTCGAATGATTCAAATAATTATAGCATGAAAGAAAAGGTAGTGCCTGAGGATAGTGGATGGCAGTCTCCACGCCATTTTTCTTCAAAAATTGTTTTAACTCATCTCTTTTGGCACATCGAATAACGTAAAGATGAAAAACATGACGTGTTTCATTTCTTATCGCTGGACATATAATACTATCCAAATTAGACAAGTGATTAAGATATCTATTAGCGTTGACAATCCTTTGCTCCGTCCATTCCTCTATATATTTTAATTTTACTGAAAGAACACTCGCATGTAAGGCGTCCAGCCTACTATTCCTTCCTTCAATTAAATGATTATGCTTACCAGCTTGTCCATGATTGGCAATTAAACGAGCCTTCTTTGCAATATCTGCATTATTAGTAGCCATACAGCCCGCATCACCATATGCTCCTAAATTTTTACCTGGATAAAAACTAAAAGAAGCACAATCTCCAATAGTTCCTGCTAACCTACCTTTATATAACGCATTGTGAGCTTGGGCTGTATCCTCTAGTACATATAAATTATATTTATTTGCAATTTGCATAATCACGTCCATATCGCACATCGATCCATACAAATGAACCGCAATAATCGCCTTAGTATTTTCTGTTATACCATCTTCAATTTTAGCAGTGTCAATGGTATAATGTCGATCTTCAATATCAACAAAGACGGGAGTTGCTCCAACATTTGAAACCGCCTCAGAAGTTGAAATCCAGGAGATGGCAGGAACAATAACTTCATCACCCTCTGTTACTCCCATACTTTGCAAAAGTATCTCAATAGCATCAGTTCCATTAGCACAACCGATAACATGATTAATACCAAGAAAGTTGGCAAATTTATCCTCAAAACTTTCTACAGTTTTCCCACCTATGAAAGAGGCATTATCAATTATGTTTGTAATTGCCTCATCAATCTCTCCTTTTATAGATTGGTATTGGGCTTTTAGATTAACGAATTCAATCATCTAACGGTGTATTATATTTGCGGTATTATCCAAAATTAATATTGAGTTAATCAATGTTTTAGGCAACAACATGCCAACTCACAACTATAAATGAATTCTAATTAAAAGAAATAAAATTGTTATCACAATCCATATTATCTGCTCCTATCACTCGCACGATCGATATATTCTATCGATTATTTCAACCGTCTTTTGCCCTTCGAACCCGTTAGTAGCAATAACTCCATTATTTTTTAGCACCTCAACAACATTTTCATACACTTTATCATGATTAGACATTGAACCTTGATAACTACCATAATTATTTGCAGGATTACCAGCTGGTAGGTTTTTGATCTCAAAATTATCTATCATTTGATAGTCTAGCTCATTTAAGTATTGCCCTCCAATTTTCACCGTACCTTTTTCTCCAAATAGTGTAATTGAACCTTCCATATTCTTTTTAAAACTATTTATGCAAAAATTGGCTGTGCCTATCGCACCATTATAAAACTTTAATACAGAAACTAAGGTATCCTCAAATTCAATCTCTTCTCGTTTAGATTTTAATTTATATGATCGCACATCCACCACGTCTCCCACCAACCAATACAACAAGTCTATAAAATGGCTAAACTGAGTGTACAATATTCCCCCATCCATATTTTGACTTCCTTTCCAGGTGCTAGATGAATAGTAATCCTTATTTCTATTCCAAAAACAATTAAGTTGAACATTGGTTATTTCACCCAATACATTTTCAATCAAAGCTTTTTTCAATGCTTCAACAGGTGGATTAAATCGGTTTTGTTTAACTATAAACAAACGCTTATTAACTTTTTCAGCGGTTTCGATCATTACCCTGCAGTCTGCCGCGTTTAATGCCATTGGCTTCTCACACACAACATGACAACCCATTTTAAGCGCCTGAATGGTATGGTAGGCATGCAAACCATTTGGTGAACAAACAACTACAACATCAAACTTTAATTTACTCTCTAAAAACTCTTCAAATGAATAATAGGCTTTGGAATCATACTTCTTCGCCAATTCGTCTGCCTTACTTGCATCTATATCACAAACGGCAACTAATTTCCCGTTATTTTCTATATGCTCAGCATGCCTAAAACCAATACGTCCACAACCAATAATAACAAATGAGAGACTTTGCATAATCAATGAGTATTTTAATAATTCCTAATCTTCTACAAATATACAAGATAGATTTACCTATAAAAGATTCTTAGTTGCAATTACTCTTGTCCAACTAATAACTTGTGGTGTTTATGATAATCCATGCTTTTTAAATTCTTCTACAATATTTGCTGCACCTATCTACATTAACATTCACAATTTATTTTCTATTATTTCTTTTACTTTAGATTTAATATTGGTTGGGTCGGTTTCAATATATTTTTTCTCTTCTTTGTTAAAATATTTTTCACTATTTGTTATTAGCTCCAGTAATCGTTCCTTGTCCTCAGCATATTGGAAGATACCTTTATCAATATAGTTCCTCATAGCCTCTTTACCATTCTCATGAACAATTATTGTGTTTACATCAAATGATAACGCTTCATATGCAACAGAAGACCAGAAGGTAATTTGAATATCAATAAAACTAAATAACTCGTATATGTTAAAAGAATTAGCGTATTCAAAGTCGACATTGGTATAACCTGCGTTATTCAAGTTATCTTGAAGTTTTTGTTTTTCATGCATTGCTCTAGGATGCAATCGAATCATCCAGCAAATATTCGGTGAATTTTGAATAGCTTTTAAAATAAATTCTGGAATAAATGTTACTTGTAAGGATATAAGCACCCTTTTTTCCCATTTTGTTATAATATCATTTTCGTCAATATCGGATTTCAATTCTTTTAAAAAATAAGCTAACCAAGGATTTCCACCTACAAAAGCCTTATGTGTATTGGTTTTTGATACCCACTTATTTATACGCTCCAAACTCTCCTCTCCCCACATCCAAAAATAATCAGGAATCATTTCATAACCATCAACGGGAATATTTGGCCAGTGCGTATACATTCGATGGTAAGTACCTTGTTGGCCATGTTGCAGTTCAACGGTTTTGATCTTTAATTTTTTACAGGCTAATATAATTGCAAAAGACACATCACCATAAAAACAGGTAAGCACTACCAATTTGGGCCTTTTTTTCATTAGAATTTTTTCAAACTCATTTTTTAGATGAAAAAGAGTGTATAACCTTTCTTCAACATATGATAATTTGCTGCTAACCGAGGGAACCGTTAAGCATAAGATTTCCTTGAACTCTGTAAAGGCATTTTTGTTAAAAAAAGGAGTTATTCGAACGAAAATTGCTAAACGAGATAAAAATCGTGCCTTATGAATAACCGATTCCAATGAATGAACAGTAGGATCACTAGCACTGGAGTCCTCATCAACACTATTATATTCGAAAATATCAACTGAATATTCAGGAGAAACTATAGACTTAAAACTATCTGCAAATTTACTAATGGTACTTCCATTACTGGTAATGCTTCTCTCGATATTCTTTGCAAGAAATACAATATCTGTTCTATCCTTGATTTTTTCGCTGATAACAGCAGATTCGCTTATTCTCTGATAATTTGCCCACGCATATTTTAAATGATCTAATTCCTTTTTTTTTTGAATAAAAAAGTCCAGAATTTTACCTTTTATATTCAATTGAGCTACCTGTTTAGTTTCTACAACTTTAAAATTATAGTCACTAATACAACTTCTTATAAAAGGCCAAACATTGGTTTTTTTAAATGTGATGTTATTTAAATCAATATCATTTTCAATAGATATAAGTATTTGGAGTTTTTCTTTAATGGTCATTATAAAATGCTTGAAAACGAAGTAGAAGTACGCTAAAATGCTTCATAAGCTCCAGGTGTATCTGGGAAGGCTTGTTGCCCGGTACCATTATCCTCTAAATATCTTATTCTTTTCGCAATGAAAGGGTGATTAATTAGCTCTTTTAGTTCTAATTCATCTTCTGCGCCAAGTGTAATATTTTCAAAGGAATAGCCGTATTTCTTTAAGTACGGTCTTAGAAACTTTTCACATAAATAAATGTCAACATTAGAAAGTTTTTCTTTCCATATATCTAAGCTGTTATCAGATATACCACTAACTGACTTTTTAAAAGAAGAATTAGCTTTATATGGTCCAGAACTTTCTGCCATACGATTAATCATATCTTCTTCAAAGTCCACATTTAAGAAGTCGCACAATTGCTGAACCTTTTCATTCGGGTGTTTTATTAAATCTTCATAAAACAATAGCATAATTTGATCGTTTTCAACAATTTCCTTTTGCTCTATAAAATCAAACATAGCCCTAGCGCTAAAAATTGCATCCAAATACATTGGTTCTGGATGAAACGTAAAATATTTAAAAGAAGCCAAAACTGCTCTCGGATCCCTCACAATATGTATAGCCTTACCATTTGGAAACAATGAAGCAAATGGCAGCAAACCCTCCCACTCAACATTTGTTTTTTCTCCCCAAATATCACCAGCACTCAATTTTAAGAAACTCCTCATAAGTTGGTCATAAACTAATGCCTGAGTAATATCTTGCTTTTGTTCATTCAGTTCCTTTATTAAACCTTCATAATCAAAATCAATCTCCCATTTATTTAAAATTCTTTTCCGCGTATCTAAAACTAACCGTTCATAGTTGTCAGAAATGGGATGATACTTATTATAAGAGTTGCGCATAAAATGCACAGTACCATAAGTAATTGAGATTTTTGAATGACTATTAAGAATATTTGCTAACAAAGTTGTACCGCTCCTGTACAAACCACTTATGTATATGCTAGGCGGTTTCATCATCAAGAATACTTAAGTGTGGTTACAAAGGTGTTACCGTACTTATTATTCGCAGCAACACCTACTACATCTATATCATGAGGCAATATCGTTTGACTATCAAACACATAATGCCATGCTTTACCATCAATATCAAAATCAAAATTATCGTTTACATACCTGCTCCCTTTTGTTTTAATAGCTAAAAAAGGTTGTGGACCAAACACTTCACTGTTTGTTGTAGATACCTTAAGCTTAAGCTTATCATCGTGGTCCTTGTACAATTCAACATCAAGCTTTAGTTCTTCTTCTTTACCGTTAAAAAGAGCTCCCCTAAAAGCATCATTAACACCAGAGTATTTAAATTTTACATTTGGATACTTTTCTTTTGCACTACTAATAAGAGACCTAACACCATCAATTTCTGGTTCCATGTCTCTAAAATCATGGTTGGTAAACGCTAATAAGGTTGGATTTCCTTTATCAGCTCGAGCGAATGCTTTATCTACTTCTTCTTGTGTAAGGTTAGAGTGTCTAGCGTTCATGTTTAAACAACGCGAGATATACCTATTGCTATTACCAGGTTTCCGATAATCATAAAAATCTGGATTATAAATAGACCAATCTGATGGCGCACCTCTCCAATCACCTAAACGTCCGTTCTTTAAATTATCAAGCTTATCC
>CAXHCC010000102.1:0-9427 GCA_964014945.1 uncultured bacterium
TAGTTGGATTTACTACAATACTTGTAGTAGTTTCACCACTAGACCACGCATAAGTACTTGCGCCGCTCGCTGTTAAAGTGGCTGATTCACCTATACATATATCATCAGAATTAACCGTAACTGTTGGAAGTGAGTTAACCGTTACAATGGCAATTACTGTATTTTCACAACCATTTGCATCCGTTCCTGTTACCGTATAACTTGTAGTTACACTTGGAGATACGGTAATTGAAGCAGTAGTTGCACCGGTAGACCAACTGTAAGAACTACCACCAGATGCGGTAAGGATTGCGGATGCACCTTGACATATTGTTATAGAATTGACTGTTATTACTGGAAGTGGATTAACAGTAACTGAACTGGTTGCATCGTTAACACAACCATTTGCATCTGTACCTGTAAGCACATAATTTGTTGTTGTATTAGGTGATACAGAAATAGAACTGGTTGTTTCTCCTGTTGACCAAGCATATGTATTAGCACCTGCTCCAGTTAAGGTAGCTGAACCTCCATCACAAATAACGGCATCGTTAACAGTTACCGTTGGTAATGAATTCACAGTTACCGTAGCTGTAGCATTATTGGAACAGCCTTCAGCATTTGTTCCTGTTACTACATAACTAGTGGTAGTAGTTGGATTTACTACAATACTTGTAGTAGTTTCACCACTAGACCACGCATAAGTGCTTGCGCCGCTCGCTGTTAATGTGGCAGATTCACCTATACATATTTCATCAGAATTAACTGTAACCGTTGGAAGAGGGTTAACTGTTACAATCGCAATAACTGTATTCACACAACCGTTTGCATCCGTTCCTGTTACAGTATAACTTGTAGTTACACTTGGAGATACGGTAATTGAAGCGGTAGTTGCACCGGTAGACCAACTATAAGAACTACCACCAGATGCGGTTAGGATTGCCGATGCACCTTGACATATTGTTATAGAATTGACTGTTATTACTGGAAGTGGATTAACAGTAACTGAACTGGTTGCATCGTTAACACAACCATTTGCATCTGTACCTGTAAGCACATAATTTGTTGTTGTATTAGGTGATACAGAAATAGAACTGGTTGTTTCTCCTGTTGACCAAGCATATGTATTAGCACCTGCTCCAGTTAAGGTAGCTGAACCTCCATCACAAATTACAGCATCATTAACGGTAACAATTGGCAATGGATTAACGATAATAGTTATCTCTTCCGATTTTGTACATCCATTTGCATCTGTACCTGTAACTGTATAGGTTGTGGTAACTGATGGTGTAGCAATAACTGTACTTCCCGTGGTTGTATTCAGTCCATCAACTGGTAACCACGCATAAGATACAATATCTCCACTTGGGTTACTAGTAGTAAGTGTAGCTGAGTTACCCAAACATATGGCATTTGCGGATGCGGAAACACTTAAGGTAATACCTTCTCCTTGCGGGGTTAGTGTTATGCACGCTGGCTCGCTTACACATCCAGAAGGACTAGTAGCTGTTACGCAATAATCCTGATTGAACCTTTCAAAAAGTCGAATATTATTACTAGTTAATGTACTCACAACAACTTCATTCACTCCATCATTATCGAAGTCTTCAATTAGAACGTCTCTTGGTTTTTGACCACCAGACGGGTATACTTCAGCTGTTGAAAATGCATTAACATCTATGGTATTCGCAACTGTCGTATTGACAAAATATGAAATATTGTGGCTGTTTTCATCGCCAACAACAACGTCAGGTTTACCATCACCGTTAACATCAGCTACATCAATTGAGAAAGCCCAGTTGCCATCCTTAGAAAAGTCAACACCTGAATTAAATGCAATATTATTTATCGAACTCACATTTTTAAAAACAGAAATATTTGAGTTGGCAGCACATATTATATCCTTTTTTGAATCACCATCTACGTCTACAACCTTTAAATCTAAACCACTACCACTATATGAAACAGGAGATGCGAACGAAACAATCCCTGTAGAACTAATATTTTCAATAATTTGAACCTGATCAACTAATGAATGTCCAGCTACAACAATATCATTTTTTCCATTATCATTTACATCAGCAATTTCGAACGATTGAGTACTTGTTAAGGTTAACGTTAGTATAACCGGCGTAGCAAAAGAAGCGCTAGTTAAACTTCCTACAGTGCTAACATTTCTATGCACAAAAATTCGATCCTGGCTAACAGAACCTTGGTCACTAAGTACAAGAATGTCCAACTTCCCATCACCATCTATATCCGCAATTTTCACATCCGAAAAAGTGTTCCCCGATCCAGAAACTAAATCTACTTTTGGATCCATCGAAATAACTCCTATTGAAGAGGTATTCCTAATTATACTTATTGCGCTATTAGTTTGACACGCCACTACGACATCTTCACGACCATCACCATCCAAGTCGCCTATTGCAACAGACTCTGGGTAATCGCTAACCGCAAAGTTTGACGTGGTTGGAGAAAACGCCGTAACGCCATCATTTCCACTGATATTAACGTGAATTGCCACATCATGAGAAAATAATCCAGTTGTTATCAAATCCTTCTTCCCATCTCCATCGATATCTGCAGATGCAATTCTCCACGGTCCACTTGATACAGAACTAAAGTCCGTTGGAACCGAGGATTGTGGAATAAATGGCACACCATCTGTTACCCCACCAGTCCATAAAAATGAAGCCCCAGGATCACTACTTGCAGATAAAGTAACTTCAGTACCTACACAAAAGTTAGTATTAGATGCAGTAATGGTTGGTTGACCAGTACGCGTTATCGTTTGAAGTCCACTTTCTACTGCAGAACCAATAGCAACCTTGTTGGCAGTAAGGTCATCAGCATTTATTGCGTCAACCTTTATTGTAGAACTTGTAATATCATCCGCTATATCTATGGTAATCCAATAGTAACCCAAGTTATCAGGCTGCTCAAAACTAATTCCTGTAAATAATTCTGTTCCTGTAGCAGCAGGAGAATTAATGCTCGCTAATAAAGTATTTGAATCAAATGTACTACTAGTTGTGTAGTATAGTTTGAAATTTAGGATATCCGAGGAAGTAAAGCTTCCACTTGTATGAACCGTTAATTCTGAAATTGAAATTTTTCCACAAGCGTGACCATCATTTAAAGTAAATCCATGAATTGGCACATCAGTTTGAGAACAATACCAAGTTGTAGGAGCAATTGGGTTGTCTCCAAGTGTAACATCTTGAGAAATTCCGTTGTACTTAATTAACACCCTACCGTTACTACCAGACCCACCTTTAGCAAAAACATCTCTATAAGCCCCGTTATTATCACCAGAACTAGCACCACCACCACCAGCACCAATACCACCCATTACACCGTGGTACGATTGAAAACTATTATTTACATTATCATCATCTATACCTCCTAAACCACCATTATACCCCCCCTCTTGAGCAATGCCAGCAGTTCCTGCAATATGCCCAGCAGCATTACCGTTACCGCCATTACCACCATCTCCGCCTGCTCCTCCTGAGGCTCCTCCGCCAGCTCCTGATGCACCACCAGCATTTACGCCTACACCACCATTTCCTCCATTACTCTTAATGTCTCCTATACCCATTGTTGCTTGTCCACCAATGCCGTTCAACCCACCAGTAGCACTATAATTTGCACCTGTTCCACCTTTGGCTAACACATAAATACTTCCTGTTGCATTTGAGAACCATGAATCTTCACCATCGTTTCCGTTTTCGGTACCTGCCGTTCCATATCCTCCTTCTCCTCCTAATCCAACATGAATATTATATGTAGTTCCTGGCACAACTGTAATAGTTGAACTGGAATAGGCGCCACCACCACCACCACCTTGGCCGTCTACCAAGGTTTCATTAGATCCTGCACCACCACCACCGGCTCCCCATACTTGTACATCAATTGAAGTTACTCCTTCGGGCGCAGTCCAAGTTGTTGAATTATCATAAATTAACGGTTTCTCCCAAGAAATTTTAATTTGTCCTTGTGCTCCATTACCACCAGATTGACCTGGATCACCACCACCGCCACCAGCACCACCACCTGGTATAACCCCATCTCCTCCTAAATTACCTGCACCTTGTCCGCTACCAGCATGGCCTCCATCACCACCTCCAAATGGTGCAAAAGATGTTGGTGCGGTACTGGTATAGGAGCTAAAGTCTCCATTTGTACCATCAGCAGCGATACCTGCAGAGCTACCTCCACTACCTCCATGACCATAGGCACCATGCCATCCATCTCCACCATTACCTCCACTATACCTTATTTGTCCTATTCCATCAGTCGCTTGTCCACCTTGAACACCCAAAGCGCCAATAGTATAGGTATTAGGAATAAGCACATCTCTTAAGCCTCCTAAGCCTCCTTTTGCTAACACCCCTTCTGAGATATTAACCGGAGCTGAAGCATTCTCACTAAACCATGTATCTTCACCATTTTCACCATTACCTGTTTCTGCAACATCAGTAGAACCTTTAAGCCCTCCTGATCCTACATGTAAATGATATACAGTTCCTGGCACCACATTTATTCTAGATTTAGAATACGCGCCACCGCCTCCACCACTAGCACCTTCCCATGAAACTCTTTCAGAACTACCACCACCACCACCGGCACCCCATGCTTCAACAACAATAGAACATACTCCTTCAGGTACGGTCCACGTACTTGTGCCAGTACCTGAAATTGTAACATATTCAAATCTATTGGCTATAGTAAATATGTTACCATCGTTAATATTTACGCTTCTTGCTGTATATATTGAATTGCCACTTAATTCATCTCCATTCGTACCATCATCAAACAAGCGAATTGGTGTTTCGTCGCTAAAATCTTCATCGTTGTCCGTGTCAACCAACAAGAAAAACTCTTCAAAAAGTGCATTTTGTGAAATATTAAATTGTGCATTGTTAAAGTCAAACTCTAAAGTTAAATCACCTGTTTCACCCGTTTCTTTTGCAATCCATGTCCTTGCAATTTTTGTGTAACCAGTAGGTGCATCAACTTCATTCCAAGTATTAACTCCATCATTATTACCCCATAACAAATACGTTTCATCGTTTATGTCAACAAATGCATTTGCGTCATTGCTTCCTTCATCTTCAGCAGTAATAGTCAACACAGCATCCGCATTTTGTGATTTTGATTTTATTTGACCTAATGCTTCTGCATCATCTCTACCAATACCTGCTACATCATGGTGATAGTTAACTGCATTAGCATCCGCATCCCAAATAATAGTTCCATTCACACTCAAATAATCACCCGCTACACCACCAGCACTATTGTCCATAGTTACCCCATACTTTACTGCTAAATAGGTTTCTACTTTAATTCTATCAGCATCTGATAGTTGTTGCTCGTAGGATATTACTTCTTGATATTCATATGGTCCAGAATCTGGCCCCCCATCCGCATCTGTATTAATATGGAAATTATTGCCCGAATGAGGTGGATTATATGTAGCGGGAATAGACTTACCATTAACATAAAAAGGATATGATGCTGAAATACCCGTAGTGTATAAAAAGGATATAATATTATCCGTGCTAGGATCCAATAAATTGGTGCTATTCAATTCGGCATTGTAATGATACAACCCAGCACTGGTAGCAGAACTGACATACACCCCCCTTGAACCAAATGGACTAGTCGTTGCTGATAAGGTTGCTTCACCAATATTTCCGAGTGAATTATAACCGGGGTTAATAGCTTCTCCAGCAATTGCTTTTATCTTAAAAAATGTAGAAGCTCCAGTTCCGCTCAAATCATGCTCTTTAAACATATTTAACTGCGCCATACCTGCATATTGTTTTAAGGCTATTGCAGGATTAAAGTTACTTCCTTGAGCAACAAATGTTGGTGATTCTGGATTATCATAGAAGCCGTCCGCCAATGCCGCTAATTCTCCACCTAATCCATAATTCTTCCATGTGCTTACTATATCATTGTCGGTTGTTGTATTGGTTCCAGCATCAGCCTTAGCCCATATGCGCAACCCTTCACTTACTCCACCTGGGGCTACTATTTGTGCAGCAATCGTAAATATTGCTCCATCTGCCATGTTGATTCCGTTTACACTATAAACGTCGTCATCTGCTACCGCATCCCCATTGCTTGCATCATCATGTAATAATACTGGCGTTTCATCTGATAAATCACCATCAGCATCGGTATCATATATCAGATAATACGCTTCTGTTACATTACCGGTAGATGGGATATTAAAATCTTTGTCTTCTACATCAAATGCAAATGTACAAGCACCTACTTCGCCTGCATTTGGTTCTGAAACCATCCATTGTCGCTCTAACAACTTATACGTAACACCTCCATTGGGTGCTCCAACACTTGTAAATCGGTTATCTCCATTGTTATTACCCCAAATAAAATATTCTTTATCATCTATGTCAACGAAAGCATTAACACTGTTACTTCCTTCATCATCCGCCTCTACATATAATACACCACCTATACTTTGTGATTTTGATTTTACCTGACCTAAACCTTCTGCATCATCCCTTCCTATACCTGCAATATTTGTATTGTATGCAGCATTGGCTGTCGCATTCCAAATTACATTTCCATCGGTATCAACATAATCAGTAGCAGTTGATTGGTCTATGGTTATTCCGTATTTAATAGCCAGATAAGTTTCTACCTTAACTCTATCGGCATCTGATAATTGTTGCTCATAGGATATTACTTCTTGATAATCATATGAGTCATTATTAGATTGCCCATCAATATCTGTATTTAAGTGAAAGTTATTGCCAATAAATTCTGGTACAAATGGTGCGTTTACTGGATTTAATTTACCATTTACATAGTATGGGTAGCTACCTAAAGTGCCCGTTTCCCATGAATACACAAAAATATTATCATTCGTGATGGCACACATCTGATCATTAATGTCTGCATTTTGTGGACTCCAATGAAACAAACCTCCATTTGTCAACCCTGCTTGTACATATACTCCTGACTCTCCATCAGCAGCATCAGTAGACGATAGCGTTGCCTCAGTTAATGACCACAATACGTCGTAATCTTGATTAAAGGTTGCACCATCGGTGCCTTTTAGTTTAAGGAATGTAGTTATACCCGTTCCTGCTGTATTTGCTTGCTCAAAAACTCCTAATTGAGCCAAACCTGCCTCTTCCAACATTTCAATCGCTGGATTATAATTACTTCCCTCCAAATCATATGTTGGTGCAACACCATGACCTGGAAAACCATCCAAAGCCACTAATTCTCCACCTAATCCGTAATTCTTCCATGTGTTTACTTCAGCGTTATCTGTGGTTGTATTGGTTCCGGCATCCGCTTTGGCCCATATACGCAACCCTTCACTTACTCCGCCTGGGGCTACTATTTGTGCAGCAATCGTAAATATTGCGCCATCTGACATGTTGATTCCGTTTACACTATAAACGTTGTCATCTGCTACTGCATCTCCATTGCTTGCATCATCATGTAATAATACTGGCGTTTCATCTGATAAATCACCATCAGCATCTGTATCATATATTAAATAATACGTTTCTGTTACTTTTCCAGTGGATGGGATATTAAAGTCTTTGTTTTCAACATCAAAGGCAAATGTACAAACGCCTACTTCGCCTGCATTGGGTTCGGAAACAACCCATTGTCTTTCCAATAACTTATACGTAGCACCTCCATTGGGTGCTCCAACACTTGTAAATCGGTTATCCCCATTATTATTCCCCCATGCTAAGTAATTATGATTGGAAGAAAAACTATTTGAATTAGAGCCGTTATCCGATGCTATCATCCCTAATCCAATTGTTAATACAGCATCATCATTTTCAGATTTTGATTGCTTTTGGTTCAAAGCACTATAATCATCTCGACCAATAACTGCAACATCATTGTGATAAACTGCGTTTGCTGTTTGGTCCCAAATTACATTATCCAAAGGATCAACATAGTTTCCGGGTAAAGTAAAACCATATTTAATAGCCAAGTATGTTTCTACTCTTAATAATTCAGTAGCACTTAAATCTTTGTTAAAAACAATTGCCTCTGGTACGTAAACTTTGGAATGTAACGTGGTACTTTTTCCTCCTATGGTTAAGCGCCATTCATTGTTATTATTAATTGATCCTGATTTTATTAAACTACCATTCCCTTTAAAATCATAGAGGTTTGTTGATGTGTTTTTTTCGAATGAATACATTTTCAAATCTGTTGTTACAGTTTTATTTGAAATATGTAACCATCCTTCCAAATACATTTCATCCTCATCATCGCCATTATAACCCATTGCTCTAGTTCCTCCCACGGAAGAAGAGAAGACATAATCATTATCACTTCCTTCCATTTGAGCCACCCCCATTATCGAATAATCGGTAAAAACACCTGCAGTTGAAGGTGCACGATGAATATCATTACCATCATAATATATGGTAGGATTAAAATTGATTAGTTTACCGGTTGTAACATTAGGATCACTTCCATTTGCATCAGTAACATTATTACCTTGCGGACCAAAGTCATTCCAAGTGCTTCCTGACACACCTTCATCTGCCCTTAACCACAATGATAAATTAGTACTTATGCCTCCAGGGCCTGGATTTATAACATGGTCACCCCAGTAAATTTCAACTTTACCATTACCACCATAGGCACCATCGCCATCTGTAGAATTATCATCACCGCCGCCACCGCCGCCGCCGCCGCCATCAAAACCAGCTTGTGGCGGACCATTTGAATTATCTCCACCTCCATAACCTCCATCTGCTCCTGGAGTGCCTCTACCCCCTAAGTCAAATATTGTACCTGGTGTAGATATATTACCTGCATTTCCATTGCCGAACCAACTTCCAGATTCTCCTCCGCCACCACCACCGTCGCCGCCGTTAGTAGAATTACCTCCATTACCGCCATCAAATTTTGTATCACCAAAACCATTAGTGCTTAATCCACCTGCACCTCCTGTATGACCATTTGTATGTAAGCCTCCTGCACCTCCAACTGCTAATACACCTTCAATATTTGATGTTGGTATTACACCTGTTAAACTAAACCAAGATGACTCCCCTGCACTTCCATCTGTTAAACCTGTACCATAATTTGCATGCCCTCCAGCACCACCTGCTCCAACATATATAGTATATGTATATCCTGCAGTAACATTTAAAACACTACTACTAAATGCGCCGCCGCCGCCGCCGCCGCCACCGTCAGAACTCATTCCACCACCACCACCACCACCAGCGCCCCAAGTATAAACAGTTAAGGTGCTTACGCCAACAGGAACCGTAAAGGTTTGCTTATCGCCAACTGAAGTAAAATTAAATTGTGCTGAAGTTTGAGCAGATAATGTGTTACTAGATACAAATAGAACTACAAGTGCTAATTGTATGTATAATGCGGGTATTTGGATGTAGTTCTTCAATTTTATAATTTA
>CAXHCC010000103.1:0-9253 GCA_964014945.1 uncultured bacterium
TTCAAATACTGATTTTTTAATAGAACGTAAATTAAATACATTGAAAAGTTGTGAAAAGGCCATGACAATAAAAAGGCCAGTACGAGCAAGTTCTATGCTCTCATCAATAAAGTAAATAAATGTTGCAAAAGATAGCCCTACCATTATTATAACATTTATGTATAAAAATGGTAGTACTTCTTTGTTTAAGATGTTTTCTTTTTTCGATACTGGGCTGCTACCCATTAAATCCTTGTGGTTTTGCTCGGTGGCTAAGGCCATTGCTGTTACCCCGTCCGTAACTAAATTTAACCATAAAATTTGCGTGGCTGTTAGAGGTAACGGTAACCCAAATATTATGGAACCAATAAGGGTAACGCTTTCTGCAATATTTGTGGTAACCAAAAAGAAACTGGTTTGACGAGAGTTAGCAAATACAATACGTCCTTCTTCTACTGCGTTTACCACGGTGGCAAAATTGTCATCTGCGAGTACAACATCTGAACTTTCTCTGGCAACATCTGTACCCATTATTCCCATGGAAATTCCAACGTCTGCCTGTTTTAATGCCGGAGCGTCGTTTACACCATCACCGGTCATAGCAATAAGGTTACCCAATTTCTGTAAGCGTTTGGCAATTCTTAACTTCATGCTTGGTGTTAAGCGTGCATAAACGGATACCTTTTGTATGGTTTCATCAAACTCCTTATCGTCTAACAAGGACAATTGTTGTTCGGTTAACGCTCGTACATCCTCCTTGTTTTTACCATCTAAAATACCGCTTGCCTTAGCAATGGCAATTGCGGTGTTTATATGATCACCGGTTACCATTACTACACGTATTCCAGATCGTTTACATTTTTCAACAGCCAGTTTTGCATCTGGCCTTGGTGGGTCTATCATACCAGTTAAACCGGCAAAAACTAAATCATTTAGATTGTTAGTATTAATACTTGTATTGCTGTCTTTTTTAAAAGCTAAGGCAATAACCCGCATGGCGTTATTCGACCATTCTGCAATTTTGTTTTGAATTTGTACCCGTTCATCACTACTTAACTTTTCAACGCCATTGTTGGTCAATACATAATTCGATCGCTCCAAAAGTTGTTCTGGCGCCCCTGTTATAAACAACTCCTGATCGTCAAAATAATTGCTAAGCGTTGCTCTTAGTTTGATGTTAGAATCAAATGGCAGGTCATCTATTTTATACGCGTTTAAGTTTTCTTCATTGATGCCTCCTTTTCTTGCTAAAACAGATAGAGCACCTTCCGTTGGATCCCCAATGAGTTCATAAGTGTTGTTTTGCTGGTTGTGTTGTAGTTCTGAATTGTTAGAAATGGCTGCAATTGCTAATATTTTTTTAACAGCATCGTTGTTTTCAATATCAACTATCGTATTGGATTGCATGATGTTTCCTGCAGGCAACCAGCCTTCGCCAGAAACGGTGAAATCAGTTTCGCCACTTATAAATAGTTTGCTAACCGTTAAAGAGTTTTGTGTGAGTGTTCCCGTTTTATCCGTTAATATGGTATTTACGGCACCCAAGGTTTCAGTAGCTGTGAACTCCCTAATAATAGCATTTCGCTTGGCCATGCGATGTGCGCCAATTGCTAACACAATAGAAATAACTGCAGGTAAGCCTTCAGGAACGGCAGCTACCAATGCAGCAATTGAAATTAGTGCAATATCATTAATGGCAAAATCGCGATAAAAGTAGCCTACTAAAAACAAAATCAAGGCACTTACAATTGCTATCACAGACATTTGCTTGGCTAAAAAGTCGGTCTTAAGCATAAAGCTGCTCCTTTTCTTTTTTATGCTAACCAGAGTTTCTGAAATGTTGCCAATGGCAGTGTTAAGTCCAGTGCCCGTTACAATAACTTTAGCATAACCTCCTGCAACAAAGGTGCCTTTCCAAACCATGTTTTTTCTATCCGCCATTGCGGTTTCTTTGCTCAACGAATTTTCATTTTTTGATACAGGAACAGACTCGCCAGTTAGAGATGATTCGGTGGTTCTTAAGTTTTTGGAGATGAGTATTCTACCATCAGCTGGTATGCTATCACCTTCTTCTAAAACGATTATATCTCCTGGTACCAACAATTCGGAGGCGATGGTAACAAGTTTGCCATCTCGCATTACTTTGGCCACCTTTACAATTAAATTGCGTAAAGAAGCTATTGCCATTTCAGCTCTGTACTCTTGAAAAAGCCCCAAGCCCGCGTTTATAATTATTACTGCAATAATTACCCAGCTGTCGATTAATTGATCCGCCATCCAAGAAATAATAGCAGCTGCAATTAATAGTATAACCAACCAACTTTTAAACTGTTTTAGCAATAAATGCCACAAGGATGTACGTTCCCCAGTTGGCAACTTGTTTTTTCCAAATTCATTAACGCGTTGGTTTGCTTCTTCAGAGCTAAGTCCATTTGGGGTTGATCTAAGATCGTTTAGCAAAGATGTTGTGCTACTTAAGTGTGGATTGTGGATTGTTTTGTTCATGATGCTCAATCACCAACCAAGCTTTTTATTGGTTTCACTTTTATTATAGAAATTTGACCAATTACAATGTTAAAATATTTATTTTAGAAATGCGATATATGCGCTCAATCATGATGTTAAATTGCCGTTAAACTTACAGACTTGATTAATCTTGTCATAGAACAAGTTTTAATAGAATGACACCACTATTGTATATGATATTGGGCCTTGCCGGTTTATGGTTCGGTACGGAGTTTGTGCTAAAAGGGGCTATCAATATAGCCAACTACTATAATTTGTCGCAGCTATTTGTTGGCTTGGCCATATTGGCTATAGGTACAGATTTGCCTGAGATGGTTATTTCTATAAATGCGGCACTGCAAAATGTTACACAAGGAACAGAAACTTCAGGAATAATAATTGGGAACGCAATAGGAAGCAGTATAAGCCAAATAAGTTTGGTGCTGGGGGTTGCTGGTTTACTAGGTTATCTTACAATAACACGCAGGCACCTTTTTGCAGATGGAGCTATGTTAATAGGTTCCGTAGTGTTGGTAATTTTATTGGGTTATGATGGTCACCTTTCTAGGGTCGACGGTATCATATTGGTAGTGGTTTATATCATTTACTTTATTTCGCTGTTTTATCAAGAACGAATACGCGATAAAATTAGCAAACAACCCAAAGGAGGTATTCGAAAAGATCTGATTATCTTGGTAATTGGTCTTTGCTTGGTGGTTTATACATCGGAGGTAGTTGTAGATAATGCAGTTGAATTTGCTGAAATGATTGGGCTTAAGCAATCACTAGTAGGTATAATATTAATAGGATTAGGAACGAGTTTGCCCGAATTAGCAATATCGTTAAACGCAACCAGGAAAAAGGCAAATGCCTTGTCGGTAGGTAATTTAATTGGAAGTAATATTTTTGATATGTTAATGCCCATAGGTGTGGGAGCTGCAATTTCTGAACTTCGATTCGAAAAGAGCTTAACCTATTTTGATCTTCCATTTTTGTTAATTGTTTCATCGGTGGTGCTTTATTTTTTTAGTAGGAAAAAAGGCTTGCAGAGAATTGAAGCGGTTATTTTAATCGCCATGTTTGCCATGTTTGCCGCACTTAAAGTAGTAGGAGTGTAGTAATTAGACAAACAGGTGTAATATTCAAGGTTAACATTACGCGTAGTTAATATTCCTTTCTTATTTTCGTGCATTATTTTAAATGATGAAAAAGCTTATTGCTGAATTTATTGGAACATTTGCGCTAGTTTTTTGTGGTACTGGAGCAGCAATTATTAACGATATTACCGCTGGGTCAATAGGACAAGTTGGTATTGGCTTAACTTTTGGGGCGATTGTATGCGTTATGATTTACAGCTTTGGTTCAATTTCTGGAGCGCACATTAACCCTGCTGTTTCATTATCTATGCTGTCTATAAAAAAAATGAAGCTAATTGATTCAATGGGATATATAGTTGTTCAAGTTTTGGGAGCAATTGCAGCATCATTTACCTTACATTTCTTATTTCCTACACATGAAGGTTTAGGTGCCACATTACCTTTAGGCAGTCAAGGTCAGTCATTTGTTTTAGAGTTGATACTGACCTACTTTTTGATGCTTGTTATTTTAATGGTAGGTAATCATAATGAGCTGAGTAGCTTTACTGGCATGGCCGTTGGGGCAACAGTAATGTTAGAGGCAACATTTGCAGGCCCTATTTGCGGTGCGTCAATGAATCCGGCCAGATCTATTGGGCCAGCCCTCGTATCAGGTAACCTCTCTTCCTTATGGATTTACATTGCTGCACCAATCCTAGGTGCTTTGTTGTCTGCGTTAACGTGGTTGCTGCTGGGTAAAGGTGCTGAAACCAAATAATATATTTTTGGAATAGTATCTAGGTGTTTCTACTTACACAAACTCTTTAAAAGTGTAGAATTTAATTATTCTTCAAGTTTTTCCATAGATTGTAACTGTTAGTAATTCAGGTGGTTATATTAAAATGCTGGATTTTTGTTAATAACCAAATGTAACCTATGTTATTTTTTGACCGTACCCTTAGATACAACAATTGGGTAAATTCATTCGAGTTCCTTTCTTGTTAAACTTACAAGTGTCACCTTAAAAAGAAAAATGCATGTGATTAACCATTAAAACTAAACGCTATGGAAACACAAATACGTTATTCAACTTTACAAAAATGTGTGAGAGTGGTATCCATAGTATTGTGTTTTGTTTTATCCTTTTCGTATAACGGTTTAGCACAAAAAAAGAAAAAGCACAATAAGTACACTTCGCAACTGGGTAGCTCATACTTCACTAAAAACCATCCATATAAAGTTTATAACTATAAAGGTTATAAATACGGACATTATAAGTACCACAAATGTAAATACGATAAAGGTTCCTCTTTGTCCAAATTTGGTACTAATACATATCTAGGGGATTCTGCCTTTGCGTCAAACATTTCGGGAAAATACAATAGTGCTTTCGGCTTTGGTACATTGTTATCAAATACGGAGGGTAATGCTAATGTTGCCATGGGAGCCCAAGCGTTATATAATAATCAAATGGGCGATTCAAATGTTGTATCTGGCTATAGAGCCATGTATCATAATGTTAACGGAAGGAGCAATGTTGCTACTGGTAGGTATGCATTGTACAGTAATATTAGTGGTTTTGGCAACGTGGCGCAAGGTGCCAATGCCTTATACTCAAATACTTCTGCTAGGAATAATACCGCAATTGGATATGCTAGTATGTTTCATAATACTACTGGTAACTACAACCTAGCACTTGGGTATCAATCAATGTTTAAGAATGTTGACGGCACTACAAATATAGCCATCGGCTATCGCGCCTTGCACGATAATATTAGTGGGTCTGGAAATGTAGCATCCGGATATGAGTCTTTGTTTAAAAATACGAAGTCATACAATTCTGCGTACGGTTATGCTGCCTTACGCAATAATATATCAGGAGAAGAAAATACCGTTATTGGCTATCGCGCTTTGTTTAAGAATAACGCTGGAAATAGCAATACCGTGGTTGGCGCTAATGCCCTTATCAATGGTACTGGCTCAGGAAATATAGCAATTGGTAAAGATGCAATGTATTCTCAAACATCAGGAGATTTTAACATGGCGCTGGGATATGCAGCAACCGTGACAAAACCAAATTTAACCAATGCTATCGCAATAGGTAGGTCGGCAAAAGTTAGTGCGAGCAATTCCATGGTCTTGGGAGGTACAGGTCAGTTTGCGGTAAATGTTGGTATTGGAACAAGCAACCCAAACTCTATGCTTGAGCTTTATGGCAATAATAAGGCATTAAGCTTTAGAAATGAGAATGATCATGATGTTCTGTTGATAGGAACCGATGGAAGAGGTAATGGTGAGTTTTATTTACGTAACAAATCAGGTGAGAACAGGGTATATATATCAGGAGCCAATAACGAGAATATTTATTTCAACAATGGAGGTGCTGTAGGAATTGGTACCACCACAATGGGTGGTCACAAATTAGCGGTGGAAGGCTCCATTGGCGCAAGAGAAATTAAGGTTGAAGCATCCGAATGGGCTGATTATGTGTTTGATGAGAACTATCAATTGCCTGCACTACAATTGGTTGATGCTTATATCAAAGAGAATAAGCATTTAATTGGAGTTCCAAGCGAAGCTGAGGTTCTTTCCAATGGAATTGATTTAGCAAGAATGGATGCCACTTTGCTCAAAAAAATTGAGGAGTTGACACTTTATATTATAGAACAGGAGAAGCAAATTCAAGAGCTAAAAGCTATGAATGCTGAAGTTGAAATATTAAAGCAGGCGTTAAACGCCCTATTGTTAAAGAGTAATACAAATCAATAAGAGGTGATCTACAATGAGAAGCTTTATACACCAAATAGCCACTTATGTCTTAATGGCATTCCTCTGTTTTGCCACCACTAATGTGTGTGCGCAAGCGAATGAGGATCATGAACTGTTCGAGCGAGTTGAGGCTAGTCATTCTTTAATATATAGCGGAAATAATATTTCTAGTTCACAATATATAGAGGAGAATGCGACTGAAGTGCTAGCGGCAAAACAGCAAGTAGTGCTTACCACGTCATTTCACGCTCCACCTGGTGCAACGTTTCATGCTTATATTGACACATTGAACCCTACAATGCAATCAAGTAATCGACGAGTATCTAGAGTGGTTTCGGCTTCGCATAATGCTTCAAATGATAATATGCGGAACGATATGGAGGAGATTGATAATATTACCTACAAAGAACTTAGTGCCTACCCAAATCCATCAAATGGGAACTTTACCTTAAACAATATTGCGTATGCTGAAGAAAGTGTTGAAATCGTTATTTACGATTTAATTGGCAACAAAGTGTATAGTACTATGTTAGACCAGCCTGGATCAAGCCATACGTTTAGTTTAACTTCTTTAAAAACAGGAGTATATAGTGTGGCGGTGAGCGGAGTTGATGGCACCCAAATACTCAGGTTAATTATATCCTAAAATTGCAGCTTAGGTCAAGATTAACGGTTTAATCCGTACGTATTTTCTTGCTTTTGATAGTTCAGCACACTTTTTCTAGGAGCAATTGCTGCAATACCCCTTGTAAAATGTCCTCAAATAAGGCAAATTAAGTTTGTCAAACTTGAAAATTTGCTTACATTTGCATCCCCATTTGAAGAAATGGGTAAAAAAATAAGTAAAAATAAATACTATAAACAGTGGATGCATTAAGTTATAAGACAGTTTCGGCAAGCAAAGAAACAGTTAATAAGGGTTGGGTTTTGATAGATGCTGAAGATCAAATTTTGGGCAGGTTAAGTTCAAAAGTTGCAAGTATTATTAGAGGGAAAGACAAACCTAACTTCACACCTCATGTAGATACAGGAGATAATGTTATTATTATCAATGCTGAGAAAATAAAACTAACCGGTAAAAAACTTACTGATAAGCAATATGTTAGACATACTGGTTATCCAGGTGGACAACGTTTCTCTACACCTAGAGAGTTGTTTGAAAAGAAGCCTACAGAAGTAATTAAGAAAGCCGTTAATGGTATGTTACCTAAAAATAAACTGGGTAATGCATTAAAAGGTAACGTTTTTGTTTATGCAGGTGCAGAGCATCCACATGAGGCGCAAAAGCCAAAAGAAATTAAATTATAATTATACTAAATAAGTAGAATGGAAGTAATCAACACACTTGGCAGGAGAAAAACATCGGTTGCTCGTGCATATATGCAAAAGGGTAAAGGTGAAATTGTTATTAATCACACAGATTATAAAACATATTTCCCTACTTCAACATTACAGTACAAAATAAATCAAGCGTTTGCAGTTACCAACACTTTAGGAGAATATGATGTTCAAATAAATGTAAATGGTGGCGGTGTAAATGGTCAAGCTGAAGCTGTGCGTTTAGCAATTGCTCGTGCACTTATTGAAGTAGATGCTGAGCACAAACCTGCATTAAAGGCAGAGGGTTTAACTACTCGTAATCCTAAAATGGTTGAACGTAAAAAGCCAGGCCAGAAAAAGGCTCGTAAGCGTTTTCAATTTAGTAAACGTTAATTCGCAGAACAACTTATTATTATTATACCTTATAAATAACTTAAAAAAGACTAGATGTCATCAAGAACAAATTTTAATGAACTTTTAGAGGCAGGGGCTCATTTTGGACACCTTAAAAGAAAATGGAATCCTGCTATGGCACCTTTCGTTTTTACTGAAAAAAACGGAATTCATATTATCGATTTAAATAAAACAATTGCCAAAATTGATACAGCGGCTGATGCGCTAAAGCAAATAGCTAAATCAGGCAAGAAAATTTTATTTGTAGCAACTAAAAAGCAAGCAAAGGACATAGTTTCATCTAAAGCAAAAGAAGTTGGTATGCCTTATGTAACTGAGAGATGGCCAGGTGGAATGCTTACTAACTTTGCTACAATCCGTAAGGCAATCAAAAAAATGTCAACCATTGATAAAATGGCTACGGACGGTACGTTTGACAATATTTCAAAAAATGAGAGGCTACATATTACCAGAGATAGAGCTAAATTAGAAACAAACTTTGGGAGTATTGCTGACTTAACTCGTTTACCTGCTGCAATGTTTATTTTTGATATATCCAAAGAGCACATTGCTGTTACTGAAGCGCAGAAGTTAGGTATTCCTACATTTGCCGTAGTAGATACAAACTCTGATCCTAGCTTAGTAGATTTTGCAATACCTGCTAACGATGATGCGTCTACATCTATAGATTTAATCATGACCATTATTACCAAGGCTGTGGCTGAAGGCTTATCAGAAAGAAAGGTAGATAAGGAAGCAATGGCAGAAAGCAAAGCGAAAAAAGAGGTAAAAGCTAAAGTGGAAGAGAAAGAAGAAGAAGTTGCTGAATCTGCGACATCAGAAGAAGAGGAAACGAAAGGAAAGTAATACGATTAAACTTTATTAAAGATGACAACAATGACAATTACAGCAGCCGACATCAATAAGCTTAGAAAAATGACTGGGGCTGGTATGATGGATTGCAAGAAAGCTTTGACAGAAGCTGAAGGGGATTTTGATAAGGCGGTTGATGAATTACGTAAAAAGGGACAAAAGGTAGCTGCTAACCGTAGCGATCGTGATGCAAAGGAAGGATTTGTGTTAGCTAAAACAACAGCGGATAGTAAAAATGGCGTTGTTTTGGTAGTTAACTGTGAAACTGACTTTGTGGCCATGAATGAAGATTTTGGCAAATTGGTTAATACAATTGCTGATATTGCCATTGATAAAGG
>CAXHCC010000104.1:0-9230 GCA_964014945.1 uncultured bacterium
CTCTTAATAGAACGGTAAACGGGTTGCTTCCTATTCGGTTTTCATAAATAAAAATACCTAATAACATGGAGCCTAAAAAGGCTTGTACAAGGGAGACTGTTGTCATTACTGGTGCCTCCCATTCTTTAGCAGTAAACTGTAATAATAGACCTAATAAAACATGCCAAAACAACCATAGCAAAAAACTGCCTTCTTGGCCTTCCCAAAAACAAGATAATATATACCGCATGGGCATTTCTCTATTGCTATGATGCCATACGTATTCGTATTCGAAATAATGATTAAAGAGCATAATAAACAGCGTGGCTACAATTCCAAATACTGCAAAAGAGTGCAACCTAAATGCTAGCCTTGCAATTGTTAACCATGAGGCCTGGTTATCTATACTACGAGAAGAACTGAAGTACGAAAAACTTGCTAGTAGGGCAAAAACAAAAGATGAGATGACAAATAAATTACCAACCTTGCCAATTATTAAATGCTCACCTATATACTCCATAAAATGTTAAACGTTATTGAGGTTTGCCATCATTGTATTTAGAAGGGCATTTCATTAAAATTTCGGAAGCGTGAAACGTACCTTCCTTCATCTTTCCAATCAATACAATTTGCTCTGCTCTTTCAAAATCTTGAGGCTTTGGTTTGTACAGTATTACTCGCTTTTCAATACCTTGGTTATCTATCATGTAAAACGAGAACTCATTTGCATTTTTCTCCGGATTGTAAATTGATTCTTTGTTTTTACTATGCTTTCCAACAACGTGAAATTCACTGTTAGGAGAGGCCATTGCCTCAGTAAAATTAGCGTAGCTGCTTGTGTTGTTAAAGGTGGCAAGTATAGCTCCTATAGCAATTGCAATTACAACTATTAGAAATATATGTGTCTTTTTCATGTTTTAACCTTGCTTAATTTCCTTTTCTAACTTTCCAAGTTTTCTGTCCAAGCTTATTAAATAGGTAATAAGACCTATAAATATTACACATAGTACTACTACTACCACATAAATTTTACCTGATTGGTATAAGGTGTCAGCCATTTCAACCTTATTTACATCTGCGTTTTGAGCAAATGAGTTAATGGAAAGAAGAACCAATAAAAGCAAAGATGAATTTTTCATATTAGTCAATATTTAATAGAGTTCTTTTTAGTTTTTCTATTCTAATTCTAAGCGTGAATATCCAAACAGCAATGAGTATCCAACCCACAACCGCAGGGTAAAAAACGGTTCTCATATTGCTATCAAGGTCATATTTGTTAAACCCTGGGTTTCCTCCATTTCCTGGATGCAAGGAATCTGTTAGTCGCGGAAGAATCATTAAAAAAACCACCAACATAACAAAAGCAAAAATATTGTAAACGGCAGCCACCTTAGCCCTTTTCTGTTCTTCATCAATTGACCCTCTTAAGATAAAGTAGGCCATATAAATCAATAAGGTAATTGCTGCACCGTTAAGTTTGGTATCTGCTACCCACCATGTACCCCATGTGTATCTAGCCCAAATAGAACCGGTAATGATTCCTAGTGTTCCTAATAAAACACCAACATTCGCAGCTTGACTGGCTTTTATATCATCTACAATTTGATTTGAACCAAGGTGCTTAATACTAAACCAAGTAGAGATAAACATTAGGGTCATCATAGAAAACCACATGGGTACATGAAAATACAAGTTTCTTATGCTCTCATGTAGGATGTACTGTGCCGGAACGGGAATAAGAAACCCCGCTATTATAGTGTAAAGTACCAGTAAAATGGCAACAATTTTCCACCAATTTTTTAACACAACTTTGGACCTTTATTAAAATGCTAATTCTTTCAACATTAATCGCGCCAAAGGTAAGGAAATAATAAATAGGAGAGGGCTACGATAATTACATTTAAAGATAGTAAAACCCATATGGCATTGGTATCCCACAACTCTAATCCATCAACAGCATTTTTGGACAATTTAATTAAAACCATAAGTAAGGGCATAATGATTGGAAAACTTAAAATTGCCATTAAGGTAAAATTGTTATTGCTCTTAGAAGCAATAGCGGATACCATTGTAAGTAAGGATGAAAACCCTAAGCTGCCCAAGAATAATGTTAGTAGAAACAAGCCCCAATCTTGTATTATATTGCCCACAAATAAAACATATACGAGTAAACATAAGGCTGAAATAAAAACTAATAGAATAAAGTTATATATAGTTTTGGCGATAATTATTGCTTGAGGACTTGTAAGCGAATACAAGTATAAAAGCCTGCCATTGGATTCACTCATAAAGCTTTTTGCAACTCCGTTAATAGAAGCAAATAGGAGAATAATCCAAAACAAGGCGTTCCAAGTAGCTGGGTTTATTATTCTTTTAAAAGATAAATAACTTACAAAAACAGTGGAAAGTACATATAGCAATATCCCTCCTAAAGAAAACTTATTTCTTAATTCAAGGGTGAACTCTTTAACTATTAGGTGTTTTATGTGTGCAAACATTCAGTTAACAAAGATAACAGATATGATTAACTAATATTAGTGGTGGTGCATGTGCATTTCACTTTTATTCTTAAATGATGTGACATTTAAATGTTGAATTTCAAACTTTTTATTGCCTTGCGTGATTACAATAAACTGGTTGGCTTTAATATTCTTAAATACCTGCTTCTCCATAGTTCCTGCCCATTGAATTTCTATTTCTTCAATTTTAGTAGCAGAGCCTATTCCAATTTCTCGCCTTAATGCCGAAGAACCAAAACTTCCTCCAGTGTTAACCGTTCTGTATACACTGCGCAATGTATCTCCTTCGGTAAACGTAACTTTAACTCTTGACCCGATAGCGGATTTGTTGCTTTCAGTACCAACCAAAAGGATGGATATAAAATTGTTGTTGTTTTGTCCTGGATTTAGGTAGAGGGTGTTCATAAAGGCATCACCGAGAAAAGCCCCACCCATTTCTTCCATTAAATCACCATCCCCGTCATTATCAATATCTACAATAGCAACACCATGACCTTTTTGCAGATTACCTACTCTGGCAGAAACGGTAACATCAGCAAAGGTTCCGTTAGTCATGTTTCGAAATAATATGCTAGGTTGCAAGCTTCCAAAATCGGGATCACCTGTACCAAAATACATATCTAGAAATCCGTCGTTATCAATGTCGCCAAAGTTGCCTCCCATAGCAAATACAGGTTGACTCAGCCTTGCAGATTCCGATTCGTTGGTAAAAGTACCATTGCCATTATTTTTGTACAATAGTATTGGATTGCTATTCTTTTCCTTTCCTAAAGCTTCTCTAGCCATTTGTACGGCAGATCCCGTGTAAAAATCGTCATAATGATACCCTGTTACCAATATATCTTCCCAGCCGTCATTGTTATAATCCCACATCCACGTTGTAAAGGTTCGCAACATATTATCTTTGGAAATTCCAGAACTAACCGATAAGTCTTTAAAATGAGGTACATTATTAGAATCAATACCGGTGTTTTCAAGTAATATTCTTCCATTAAATGAGGAAATGATGATGTCCTGCCAACCATCATTATTAATATCACCAGCATTTACACCTTTAACAAAACCATATAATCTAACGCCAGCTTCATCGGTTTTGTTGGAAAAGGTTCCGTCACGATTACTTATATATAGTTGGCTTGGGTGTTCATTGGTATTAGATTCATTGCCAATAAACAAGTCTAACCATCCATCATTATTAAAATCACTCCAAACGGCTGTTTGTGTTGGATATTCAGAATATAAGCCTGACTCTTTCGTAACATCCGTAAACGTGTTGTCTCCATTATTTCTAAGTAAGGAATTTGGTTTTCTTCCATTCTTTGCCATCCATGCACCGCGTAACACGAAGATGTCATTGTAGCCATCGTTATTGTAATCAGCGTGAACCATATTTAACCCTCCAGTAAAAAGACCTAAGTTGGAATGCTTAGATAAATCTTTAAAACCACCTTTGGTGTCGTTTAAAAGAAAATGCATTGGTTGGCTCAAATTCCAACTAGAAGTAATAATGTCTAAGTAACCATCGTTGTTCATGTCTTCAACTACAAGGCCTCCTGCACAATTATGATAGTTAAATCCTATTTTACCTGCTACATCAACAAAAGGTTTAACAGAATAAATACTATCGTTTTTATCAAGTCCAGGAATTAGCCACTTGTTAGGAACACTATCAGGGTATTCTCCGAGGGTCATGTAGGCCATATTCATCACCCAAATCGAATAATCATCATTTGGCCAAACGCTTAAAACTTCCGTGAAATATTTAATAGCGTTTCTAGAACCTAACGGGTAGTCATGAACGCCATTACCTTTTATCGGCATAATGCAAGACTCAGAGCTGTGATCGTTAACACAGTTTACCCGCTCTCCAAGACGCATATAAGCAAGCGCTAACTTTTTAACAGTATTAAGATAAACTTGTTGGGTTACATATGGTTTTATTTCCTTAACTAATCCTTCTAACAAGTTTACTGCTTCTTGTTCGCGTCCTATATTCATATAAGATGAGGCTAGGTTGAATGTTGCGAAATTAATTGTGCCAGTATCTTTTGATGAACGCCTAACAGAGTCGAAATGATTGATATAGGTTGTTGGGTTGTAATAGTTCCCTTTCTTTAGATTGACCTTGTAAATTTCTGAAAGACGATTAATCATTTCAACGTTGCTGGTATCGTTTTGTCCGATTGATGAAATACTCGACAAAATCAGAAAAAGTATAGGTAGGCAGTATTTCATCGTTATCTTTTAATGGGCTTATAAAACTTCAAAGGCTTATTATTTTGTGCAACTATTAATACTTTTCCATATCCTTTAATTGTAATCCACTTTAAATCTTTAACAGATCCTTTTAGCAAACTCAGGTTTTGTTGAGGGAGTATGTTTATTTGTGAAGAGCTGAATTTTCCTAAAGTTAACGGTTGAGCATCATATTGACCTTCTTGAGGCGTGCAATAAAACATATTACCACCAAACAGATATTCATTTTTATTTTTTGATTTTGTTATAACATTAATTGGAGACTTTTGAAATTCAAGTGGCAATGCCTCCATTTTGAAATTACCTTTGCCATCACCATAACAAACAACAGAGGCAAGGTTTTCTGCTATTAGCGGTTTTAAAGTATCAATCCATTCTCCAAATGCCTCTTTCAAGGTGGCATTAGCATAATCTTCCCATTTAATATATTTCTTATTTAATTTAGGTAAGGAAGGGGTAATTAAAAATTTAGGAAGGAAGCTGTGCTGGTTCCCATCTCTATTATAAACCAGCAACTGATTACTCCTGGAATTGTTGTTGAAATCGCCCCAATACATTTTTAATGGTAGCTCCTTTTTAGAGGCTAGTCTACTATTTAACCCCCAATTCCCTACAATTAAATCGTTAAACCCATCTCCATTTACATCATCCGCATAAACACTTTGCCACAAACCGGTTGAATTGGGGACTTCCATTTCGGTTAAACCTTTTGCATTTACCAAGTAAATTTTAATTGGCATCCATTCGCCCACCATAATTATATCTTTTATATCATCATTGTTCATGTCCGCAAATAATACATCTGTAACCATACCAACATCTTCAAAATACTTGTCAATTAAAGAAAAGGTGTTATTCCCAAGATTTAAAAGAACGTAGGAGGTTTGAGGTTGACCATACATCTTTGGGTTAAGGTAATTACCAATAAGTAAGTCCATGTCGCCATCATTATCTATATCTACCACATCCACACTCGATTTGTCGAAATTAATAGGAGGGAGGCCTCCTTTAATTTTATTAAATACGCCTTTTCCATTGTTTATATACAATCGATCTTGTAGGTGTTTACTTCCAATATTAAATTGATTTCCACCACTTACCACAAATAAATCTTGGTCTCCATCATTATCTGAATCAAAAAATATAGCATCTACATCTTCACTAAGCGAATCATTTTTAAAAGCACTTAATTTAGTAGCATCAAATCCACCATCTGTATTTTGAATAAACAATTGGCCAGCTTGACCACTAGCGCCACAAACAAACAAATCCTGAAGATTATCTCCATTAACATCCGCAACAGCCACTTTAGGCCCTCTAGCCGATTTAGCCTGAGGCAACATTTGTTGGACGTAATAGTCCAATATGGAATTTTCCTGATGCCGCCATCCTATATTAATAGTATCGCTAATATTTGTAAACTCTTTTTGGGGAGACGGGAAGTAATTATTGTGAATATATTTACGGTTAACTGATGAAACATCTACAACATGATTGGTGTTAATTCTTAAGTCGAATAGAGTAGTGCAGGTTTGGTTAGGAAAAACAATAACAGCACTGTCTATACTCTTGTTCTTTTGCAATCCGAAATGTAAAACAGGGTCAACAGATGATTGAAAACCTCTTGTGGGCATCAGTTGCTGGTATTGGACGGTGTTGCCGCTATACACGAAAACTTTGGCTCCTATGGCAAATGTATTATTAGAATTGTTGCGAAAATTAAACTTAACAAAGTTGGAACTGTTAGTATTGTTTCTTAAAATAATCGCGGTATCTAAGTTTCTATTAATCACAAGGTCAAGATCTCCATCATTATCTAAGTCGCTATAAGCAACTCCATTTGTTGAAGACCCCTGGAATATTGAGGTACCCCATTCTATACTCTTATCAATAAAGTTTCCTGTTCCATCTCCTTTAAACAAGAACGGACGGGAGTTTGCACTTTTCAACTTATTAAGCAGTAATGAATCTCCAAGAGTTATGAAGCCAGCCTTATCCAAGCGTGCTATATATTCACTGTTAAGGTAATTAATATAATCTAAGTCCAACGTGTTTAATGGTATTCCTGCTGTTATTATAAGGTCCTTATTTCCATCATTGTCAAAATCGGCCATTAAGGGAGCCCAACTCCAATCTGTATCTGCAATATTTGAAAGGTTTGCTCTCTCGCTAAAGCTCTTTCCACTACCATCATTGATTTGTAAACAGTTTTTTACATACGCTCTATGGAAACCATTTCTAATATTAGTTTGCTCATATAGGTAGTATTCTTTTATAATATCCGTTGTTTTTAGAGAATACTCATCCTCTAAAAGCATGTCAAGCGTAATTATATCAAGTTGTCCATCATTGTTACAATCTGCAATGTCAACCCCCATGCTATACATGCTAAATTGGTCTATTACATCTTTCCCGCGCTCGGAGAATGTTCCATTTCCATTATTAAAGTATAAATAGTCATCTTCATAAAAATCATTAGTTATGTATATATCTTCCCATCCATCATTGTTTATATCGGCGACAGCAATCCCAAGCCCAAACCCAATATCACTTTGGTATATCCCCGCTTCTTCGCTTACATCTACAAAAAGCTCCTTGCCATTATTTAGCTCGTTTCTGAGCATCCTACTTTTGAAAAAAGGATGATCAATTTTCCTTTCTTCTACTTTTCTTATTCGGTGAGATGCATTGGTGGATTGACTTAAAATAAAACAATCTAAGTCTTCGTCATTATCATAATCGAAAAATGCAACTTGAGATGTAAAACCTTTAATGTTTAGTTTATACTTCTCAGCTTTATCTGTAAATGTTCCGTTACCATTATTAATAAATAATTGGTTGGCTCCAGTAAGTCCAAAACTGTCGGTAACTACCGATACATAAATATCAAGATACCCATCAGCATTAATGTCAGCCATGGTAACGCCGCTACTCCAGTCTGCCGTACCCGAAACACCAGCTTTGATTGTTATATCTTCGAATACTAAGTTCCCTTTATTTAAATATAACTTGTTTGCTTTTGTGTTATTACCTGTTAAAAAAATGTCAGGCATACCATCATTGTTAATATCACCAACAGCGACCCCGCCACCGTTGTAATAGTAATAGTATGTTAAGGTGTTTAAACGGTTATCAGTATTAGGTAGGTTTGCAAAATGAACATTACTATGCTTCGGAGGCACCTTCGAAAATAAAAGTGTAGAAAGAGAATCTATAGCGCTTTGAGACTTTGCTACCAACGTAAACAATAGCGCTACTTGCAATAGTAATATGCGTTTCATTGACTTGTGTTTTTCAATTACTTTGTCCATGCAAAGCTGCTTGATGCTAATGGTTTAAATATTTATAAAACTTCAAGGGCATATTATTCCTTGCAACAATTAACACTTTTCCATAACCCTTAACTGTAATCCACTTTAAATCTTTAACAGACCCTTTTAGCATACTCAGGTTTTGTTGAGGGAGTGTGTTTATTTGTGAAGACTTGAATTTTCCTAAAGCTAACGGTTGAGCATCATATTGACCTTCTTGAGGCGTGCAATAAAACATATTCCCGCCAAATAGGTAGGGACCTGTTTGGCCAACCTTATTGATAACATTAATTGGTGCTCTTTGCAAGGTGTTGGGCAAACTATCCAATTTAAAACCACCTTTACCATCCCCATAGCATACAATAGATTCTAAATGCTGCGCTGTTAATGGTTTCAGTGTGTCAATCCATTCTCCAAAAGCTTCATCTAATGTTGCATTGGCAAAATCCGCCCATTTAATATACTTTTTATTAAACTTTGGTAATGAACGGGTAATTATAAATTTCGGCAAATAACAATATTCTTTTCCATCCCTATTGTACACCAAAAGGTGATTACTTCTTGTATTATTGTTAAAGTCACCCCAGTATAGTTTTAGAGGGGGTGTTTTTTTGTAGGTGAATGAATTGTTTAAACCCCAATTACCAACAATTAAATCCATATTACCATCATTATTTACATCGTCGGCATATAAACTTTGCCATAAACCAGTTGAATTTGGAATTTCATAGGGCGTTAACCCTGTTTGGTTTACAATGAAAATTTTTATTGGCATCCATTCTCCTACCATTACAATGTCTTTTATGTTATCATTGTTTACGTCAGTAAAAAGAACATCAGAAACCATTCCAACGTTGCGAAAGTAGTTGTTGCGAAGGACAAATTTATTGTTGCCGGTGTTCACATAAACAAATGAGGTTTGGGGCTGTCCATACATAGATGGGTTAAGGTAATTCCCTACTACTAAATCTAAATCACCATCATTATCAATATCTCCAACATCTACGCTTGACTTATCATGGTAAACTGGAGTCATTCCAGTATCATTTTTTCTAAACGTTCCATTTCCTTCGTTTATATATAATCGGTCCTGCAGGTAATAATCACCAACTAAATATTCGTTACCACCACTCACCACATATAAATCCATGTCTCCATCATTATC
>CAXHCC010000105.1:0-9150 GCA_964014945.1 uncultured bacterium
GGGTTATTTGGTTGCTGCACTGCAATAGAAATGGCTAAAGCAGGTTTTGATGTTGAATTGGTTGATGCCGAAAATGACGTCATGCAAATGGCCTCTAAAGTGAACCACAATCGAATTCATTTAGGTTACCACTATTTACGAAGTGTAGAAACAGCAGAACAAAGCATTGAAGGTTTGTTATCCTTTATGTTCAACTATGGTCATGCAGTTGAAAATCAATTTGTAAATTATTATGCAATAGCAAAAAATGATAGTAAAACCACGCCAGAGGAATTCTTAAACTTCTGCAATAAAGTTGGAATAGGGTACGATTATGAATATCCTGAGGATAACCTGTTGGAAAAATCTATGCTTAGTGCATGTTTTAAAGTACCCGAGCCGGTATTTGACTACTCATTACTTAAAAAACTGGTTAAAGGAAATCTGGAAAAGTTAAAGGTTAACATTTGTTTAAATTCACCTGTAACAGCCTTGCAAAAAGTTGAAAGTGGATATACTGCAAATTACGGAAACAAAACAGGTAAATTTGATGCCGTTATAAATGCTAGTTACGCCAATTTTAATGAGATTAACGCTATGTTAAACATACCGCTTAAAAAGCTTTTATTTGAACAAGTAGTTATTCCCGAGTTTGGATATAAAAGTGCGCCATTTGGATTAACCGTAATGGATGGGGAGTTCTGTTCCGTTATGCCTAAAGGGAAACAGGATAATGAATTTTTGCTTTATCATGTAAACAATTCTGTGCTTGACAGAAAAATTGCTACATCAAGACCTGAATTTACGAAAGATGCAAACAACGCGTCTAAGGAAATATACGGTAACTCAATACCATTTATGCCTTTTCTAGAAGATGTTACAATGAATGGCTACAAGGAGGTGACAAGAGTCGTTCATGAAAATGACGATGATGCCAGATTAACTGAGTTATTTACCTATGATGGCTTTGATAATTACTTTGCATTACTATCTGGTAAAATAACAACATGTGTTCAAGTAGCTCTTGAAGTAAAACATATTCTTCAAGGTAAAGAAGTGGTAAAACGAATGAAGATTTAACAAATAACACTATGAAATTACATTTAGGTTGTGGCCCTAACGTTAAAGAAGGATATGTAAATATTGATGGCTACGTTGAGGGAGAAAACGTTGTCAAAATGGATATTTTAAACATGGAATATCCTGACGAGAGCGCGGATGAGATATTATCAGAACACCTGTTTGAGCATATACCGTTTAAGGATGAGGAGAGGTTATTTAATGAATGTTATCGTTTACTTAAACCAGGTGGGAAACTAATTGTAGAAACTCCAGATATGGAATGGTTATGTAAGCAATTTGTTGATGGAATAGATGAATTCAATTCGTTTTATCAAGTGGGATCAGTAGATCATTATTTTGGACATGGAAGAGATACTAACCATAGATGGGGAATGATTACCACACATTTTTTTGGGAATCAAAATGGTGGTGGACAATTTCATTACAATGCATATACCAAAGAAAAGTTTCTAGCGATTTCCAATATGCTTGGTTTCAGCAGTTGCTCTGTGGACACTTTATTTAATAAAGGTGCTCAAGCAATAAGGGCAACATTTATTAAATAACAACAAGTTAATGGGTAAAGTTTTAGTCATAGGTGCGAATAGCTTTATTGCAAAGCACGTCATATCAAAACTAGACCAATTAGGTATTCAGTCCTTGCTTACAACTAGAGCTACTCTTAATATAGAAGAAGAGGACAGTATAAAATCTTTTTGTGTATCGAATGTTGACACTTTTGATTCAATTCTGTTTTTTCAAGGAATAAATCCTTCCTTAAATACCAAGGATATGACGAGTGAACATTTCAAAAAAATGCTGAACGTTAATTTAGTAGGGCCTACGCTACTACTGAAACATTTATATAACAGTATAAACAGAGGCGCAATGCTGTTATTTATTTCATCAATCGCTTCTCGCAAAGGTAGTTATGACCCCTCATATGCATCAGCAAAAGCCGGAATTACGGGATTGACAAACAGTTTAGCAACTGAATTTTCTGATTTTCGGTTTAATACAATTTCCTTAGGTCTAGTTGAAGACTCACCCGTTTTTGATCAAATGACACCAGACTTTAGAAAAAAACATTCTGATGGAATGAATGGTGGTTTTATACAAAAGGAAGATGTCAGTACAGCAATTATTGAGTTAATTCAAAATAAATCAATCAATAGAGCCCAATTGAATATCGACCGAGGTTTTAAAAACTAAACCGAATGTTGGATCTGGTTACCTTAATAATTCCTACCAAAAATCGTCATTACTATTTAGCTCGAATACTTGAATACTATAGCAATTCAGGGCTAAAAATAATTATTGCCGATGCAAGTACAAATCGCTATAACAAGAAAATTCCTAGCAATAGCACCTATTACCATTATCCAGACATCCCTTACTGTGATAAACTGGACGATGTATTTAAAAAGGTTAACACTCCCTATTCCCTTTTTTGCGCGGATGACGATTTTATACTTATTGATGCGATCACGAAATGTGTTTCATTTTTAAAGGCTAATAAATCTTATAGTTCTGCGCAAGGTAATTATGTGTTTTATAATTATAGTCAAAAGCAGTTTTTTTACACCCCAGCTTATACTGGAGCGATAGGTGCAGACCTGAATGATGAGTCTCCATCAAAACGAATTAGCACGTATAACAAAACACCCATACAACTTTATTATTGCGTTCACAGAACAGAGACACTCAAATATGTTTTTTCAAATGCTAGTAAGAAAATAAAAAACTTAAATTTAGTTGAACTTCTTATTGGGTATTGTTCAGTAATATTTGGCAAACATAAAGTGCTTCCAATATTTTACTCACAGCGAGAATTGCTTTACGATTCTGCTGGTAAATCGGACCGAATTGATGTTATTTCAACTTCTGTGAAGTACAAACAGGAATATGGATCGTTTATTAAAATAGTAGATAACCTACTAAGTAAACATGAGTCGAATACCAAGGTAAATATGGTTAATGACGCTATTAAGGAATTAATAATACATAGATTATCCAACCAATTTACAAGCAAAGCAGAAACCGTAGGCAAATTGGCGAAAATTATCATTCCACTATGGCTTAGAAAATCTTTAAGACATTATGCTCTAGTCTTAAGTAAAAGCACTAGAGAAAAGAAAAATCGTTTATTTGCAGTTCAAAATAAAGGTTTCCCTTTTAATGATGGAACTGATTACGAAGAAATGAAGCGCATTGAATCCTTAATTTTAAAGCACAATATTGTCCAAATTTAATTCGTTAAACAGTTTCAAAAGCAAATAGATTGGGAATAATAGAAAAACAAGCAACAAAAAACACCATATTCTCCTATTCTGGTGCGGCACTTGGGTTTATATCCGTTATATATTCCGCACAAGTCCTAAATCCTGATGAGAATGGATTAATAAGACTGCTTCTTTCAATTGCATTATTACTTGCTCAATTTGCTGCATTAGGTTTCAATAATATCACGCTTAGATATTTTCCGTATTTCAGAAATAAAGAAAAAGGCCATCATGGCTTTTTGTTTTATGGATTAGTAATATCCTTAATTGGTTTTATTTTATGTGTTTTATTTTATGTATTGTTCAAAAACAAGCTAATAGAAACCAATCTTGAAAAGTCCAGCTTATTTGTGGATTACGTCATTTACATTCTACCACTTACATTCCTTATTTTGTTTTTCAACTTGTTTGACTATTACTTAAGAAGTTTTTACAGTTCGGTAATTGGAACATCATCTAAAGATTTTACACAACGCATAATAATTTTGCTTGTATTATCCCTATACTATTTTGAACTTATCCCGTTTAATTCGTTTGTTTTTCTATACGCTGCAGCTGTTGGCTTGCCAACCCTTATTCTATTTTTATATATCATTAAAATTGGAGAGTGGCACATAAAACCTGTAAAGGGAATAATTGATGCCTCAATGCGAAGAGGAATGGTTAAGCTTGGATTATATTCGATACTTGCTGGTGGAGGCGGATTAATTTTGGCAAACATTGACATAATAATGGTTAATCAAATATTAGGACTGAGCGAAACTGGAATATATGGCATCGCATTTTACTTTGGAACCATCATCATAATTCCATCCAGATCAATTATTCGAATTGCTACTACAATAATTTCCGAATCATTTAAGAAGAAGGACTACAAAGAAATTGCAAGTATTTATGTAAAATCATGCAATACCCAGCTTGCGATTGGGTTGCTATTATTTGTTGGAATCTGGTGCAATATCGATAATATTATGCTTCTTCTACCAGAAGCATACCGAGGAGGAGAAAAGGTTATATTATTTATTGCTCTAGGCTACTTAATAGACATGGCAACAGGAGTAAATTACGTTATAATGATAACATCTAAATACTTTAGGTATGATGGCTATTTTATGGTTTTAATATTAGCGCTAGCTGTGGGAAGTAATTATTTATTGATTCCCAAATATGGAATAAGTGGCGCTGCAATGGCAACGGCAATTACGATAGGAACATATAATTTAATGCGGTGGATATTTATTTTGTATAAGTTTAACCTGCAACCCTACAATTTCAACACAATTAAATTGCTACTCATAGGAGGCATCTTATATCTCATCGGTCATTACTTACCTACTATCAATCAATTTATTGCTGATATCCTTTTAAGAAGCTCAGTTATCGGTGCAAGCTTCATCTCATTGCTTCTGCTAACTGAAGCATCGCCAGAATTAAATGAGAAGATTAGGAAAAATCTAAAATTACTTCCTTTTTACAATTCTAAAGATTAAGCTTTCTCTTCCTTAAAGGTTTTAAATATTGAAAAACCTAAAAAGGCAAATAAGGCGATACTGGTTCCTAAAGAAATATATTGTCGTGATTCAAAATGAGGAGGTTCAAATTTAAATTCAATAGTATGTTTACCCGCTGGTATACGCATGGCTCTTAATACATAGTTTGCTCTTACATGCGGCACGAATTTTCCATCAATGTACGTGTTCCAACCATCCTCATAATAAACCTCCGAAAACACAGCTAATTGTTCACTAATTGTGCTGCTTGTGTAGGTTAGGTGGTTGGCTTTATATGATGACAATGAAATAAAGGCTTGAGAATCTATAGAAGGTGAAAAACCACTTAATGATTCTGCGAACCGCTCATCTACCACAGCTGAAGAAGCGGGGTTAATACCATGCAAAGAAGCGATTTCTTCATCCGCGTTTTTAACAATCTTTATAGCATTTACAAACCATACATTACCTAAGGCGGCATTATTTACCAGTGGAGCGGCATCCTTATTATAAATAATATAACGTGTATTCAACATATTTAACACCTTACTATTAGCAAGTGTAGCAGAAATAGATTCTGGACTAGGTTGTTTCTGAAAAGTGTTGTTTAAAGCCCTTATCTCACCACTAATATGTTTCTCAATTAGGTCCTGATATCGTCGTAACTTAACTGCGCTATAGCCTCCAATTGATTTATGGCGGTACGAAGTACTTGCATCATTAAAAGTGTTAACTGACAAGTTTAGCACTCTATAATTGGGATCTGCGTCTCGTAATATTGCTTTGTCAGCAACGGTTTCAGGAAACGGGTTAATGGCTTCATACTTTGTTACAAAATTATCCTTATTCAAAAACTTGCGGTCAACCAGCCATAAATCAGTTAACACAAAAATGCCTAACAACGCAATAAACGTTATTTGGTTTATTATTGATTTTAAAAACATAAACAGTAACACAACAGCAACACTTATAAATAAGAAGCTTCTTATCGCATCAGACTTAAATAAGGACATCCTAGCTAACTCTACATTTTGCATAAAACTATTAGCCACTTCTATCCCATTGCTTTGTGCCACCTGTGCATGAGTTTGCGCATCACTTAATGCATCAAAATCTGTTAAGTCGGGCATTAAATAAAAGATTAAAGACAAGCCTCCTGTAAGTAAAAAACTAATAATAATAGAGTTTTGAATGGAAACTTCAGAATTAACAATGGCCAACTTTACCTTTTGTTGAAGCGCATTTTTGGTAGTTATCAGTTTGTTTACCGCTAAAATTGCTAATAGAGGAATAGTAAATTCAGCGATAATTAAAATCATGGATACCGCTCTAAACTTATTATAGCCAGGCACATAATCAAGAAAAAAGTTGGTAAGACCCATAAAGTGCCTCCCCCATGCCAGTAGAATCGACAAAACAGTAACTACCAATAATGCCCATTTAAGATTACCCTCCAAAATAAACAACCCCAATACAAATAGAAAAACAACAATTGCTCCAGCATAACAGGCAGATGTAAATGGTTGTTCGCCCCAATATTGTGGAAAATTACCAATATAGCTTCGCATTGGAGCATCAACTTCTTTTAAAGCAGATTTACTTTCCCCAATTCGCAAAGCGGAAGAACGTCCTTTAAAACCTGGAATCATTAATGACATTGTTTCCGCTTTCCCTAAACTCCATCCTACGGCATATGACCTATCCAACCCTGATGTTTTGTCATCTTTATCATCCGATAATTCTGATTCACCACGAATACTGTATTTAACATAGTCCATCGTATTTAACAAAGTGGAAGAGTTACAGAAAAACCCAAATACTGCGGCTACAATAAAGGAAACAAGACTCTTCCAAATCGCGTCATACTCCTTATTCTTAACAAATTTCACATATTCAAATAATACATAAATGGCGCAAATTATTATTAAATAGTAGGTTATTTGAACGTGACTAGAAACCATTTCCAATGCAGCATACAGAGACAATACAGCGGTGCCAATTAAATACCTCTTTCTACATATTAGCAGTACACCTGCAAAGGAGGGTGCCATATAGCTAATGGCCATGGATTTGGTTAAATGACCTGCTTCAATAATAATTAGTGTATAGGAAGTAAATGCAAAAGCAACAGACCCAACAATACTTAACCAGGCATTAACTCCCAACACACGTAAGAGTATAAAAAAGCCCAACATATAGCTAAACAATATCATCGCTGGTGATTTCATACCCAAGGTTAGCAGGGTACGCACATGAGGTATTAAGGTACCATGCGAATAGCGAATGGAAAACAAGTAAGATGGCATTCCGCCAAACATAGAATTGGTCCAAATGGGTTCTTCTCCATATTGCTCACGGTGATCATTTACTTCTTTTGACATTCCAACATTAGATACCATATCCCCTTGTCGAATAACCTTCCCTTTTAACATTGGAGAAAAATAAGTGAAGGTTAATCCAACGAAAATAGCTATGGCAGCAAGCGTTGGCAGTATTTTTTTAAAATCAAATGCTTTCATTTAGATAACAGAATATTTATTTTAATTCCTCAAAATCAACGTACTCGCCCTCATCATCAGATATTTTCTGTTCCTTCGGAGGAGAGTATTTGATCGACGTTTTACCTTCTGGTTGATTTGTGTTTTGATGTTGATTTCTTGAATAGGATGATCTAGAGGAAGAAATACGATTAAATGCACCAATAATTTTCCAAACTACCCAAATAATTAATATGGTATAAAATACGTCTCTCATTAGTTAAACACAAAACTAATAGATTTATAGCAGAGCAGTTAAGTTTTATCAAACAAATTACATAGTATTCAACCCTAATTGCAACAGAATTTAGTACTTTGTATTTTTAGTAAAGAACTAGGTTTTATCATAGTTTAATGTGTTAGTTATTGGTTCATGGGTAGCAAACTTTCAAATTTTATTAATTTATTAAGCAAGTTAACCCTCTTAAGAGTTGGTAATGGCGTACAAGTATTGGCCAGTTACTATGTATCTAAGATCACCAAAAAACCTACCCAATGGGGAATGCCTATTAGCCTTAGCATTGAACCTACCACATCCTGCAACCTCAGATGCCCAGAGTGTCCCAGTGGAAAACGAGAATTTACCAGAGAAACAGGTATGCTTGAGGTAGATTTTTTTAAATCGACAATTGATCAACTTCAGCGTAAATTACTTTATATAACATTTTACTTTCAAGGAGAACCCTATTTAAATTCCAATTTATTGGAAATGGTACATTACGCAAAAAAGAAAAGACTATTTTCTTCTACTTCTACCAACGCACACTACCTTAATGATGATAACGCTCGATTAACAGTAAAAAGTGGGTTAGACCAACTAACAATTTCGATTGACGGAACTACCCAAGAAGTTTATGAACAATACCGAATCGGGGGAAATTTGGCTAAAGTAATTGAAGGAACCCAAAATCTAGTAAGGTGGAAAGAAAAGCTTAAATCGAATACGCCGCATATTATTCTTCAGTTTTTAGTAGTACAACCCAACGAACATCAAATTACAGATGCAGAGCAACTAGCGAAGGACTTGAAGGTTGATGAGATTCGCTTTAAAACTGCGCAAGTTTATGATTACAAAAACGGCAACAAGTTAATACCAACAAAGAAGGAATACAGCCGTTATATTAAGCAAAGTGATGGTACTTATAAAACCAAAAACAAGGTATTGAATCACTGCTGGCGACTTTGGCATGCTAGTGTAATTACTTGGGATGGGATGATTGTTCCTTGTTGTTTTGATAAAGATGCCCAACATACACTGGGTAATGTAAAAAACAACAATTTTAAAGAAATATGGCAGGGAGAGCCATATCAGCGGTTCAGAAAAAATATTCTATCCTCACGATCTGAAATAGATATATGTACAAATTGTACGGAAGGTACAAAAGTGTGGGTTTAATCTGCCCGCATCTTTAACCTCTTAACAACATCTACCCCAACACGTTTTCCAATATCTGTACTTACGATACAGGAATAATGAAAATGAATCCCACCATAAAAGCGAGCCCAAGCATTTTCTTCAGCTGCATGCCAGAACGATTTATAGGACCTTGCAGGAATACCGAACTCCTCTTCTGTATCATCGGTATATTCAAAATTTTCGCCAAATGCCTCCGTTAGTGCTTCAGCACCGGCAGCTGATACTGTTGAGTGACCACAAGTATACTCAGGAAAGGCAGGTGATTGCAAATATGGCCGCCAATCAGAATCAAAATGCTCATTTATAACGGTTTCTGGACGCACACCATTGTATTTATACTTCTGGTACCAACATTGAATAAATGCATCATACATAGCCTGTCT
>CAXHCC010000106.1:0-8882 GCA_964014945.1 uncultured bacterium
AACTGTAGCATTACCACCGCCTGCATAGGAGTACACAATAGGGGTAATAAGATCACCATCACACACTGTTTGGTCATCGGTACCTAAAGTAGTAACACCAACTCCAACAGTGATTGATCCTACAAAACTAGAGCCCGAACCACAAGTACCCGCAGTAGTTGTAACTGTATAATCAACAGCACCACTTACGGTTGGCGTACCACTTATTGTGATTGTATCATTGGTCACATTTTGCAATGCACTTAAGCCAGTAGGCAAACCAGTAACTGTAGCATTACCACCGCCTGCATAGGAGTACACAATAGGGGTAATAAGATCACCATCACACACTGTTTGGTCGTCTGTACCTAAAGTAGTAACACCCACTCCAACAGTGATTGATCCAACAAAACTAGAACCTGAACTACAGCTACCTGCTGTGGTAACAATTGTATAATCATATGATCCAGAAACAATAGGTGTACCAGTTATTATTAACGTGTCTTTGGTAACATTTGTACTGGTGGTTAAGCCTGTAGGAAGTCCTGCAACACTTATTACTCCACCTCCTGCATAGGAGTAAACAATAGGTGTTATAAGATCTCCTTCACATACGGTTTGGTCATCTGCTCCTGGTGTAACTACACCTATACCTACAGCTAAATCACCATAGATGGTGCTTTCTGAAGCACAAGCACCTAACGTGGTAATGGTGTAATTAAATGCTCCTGCTGCACTTGGTGTACCACTTATGGTAAGTGTATCGTTGGTGCCGTTAACAGCAGCACTTAAGCCAGCAGGTAATCCGCCTACAGTTGGTGTTCCAAGGCCAGCATAAGAAAACTGTATTGGTGTAATTGGGTCTCCTTCACAAACCGTTTGGTCGTCAGACCCAGGCGTAATTGGCCCAATTCCCACAGTTATAACGCCTGTTAAATCAGTAGGTGTGGTACAAGTACCAGGAGTACTTACTGTGTAGCCAAAGGAGCCTTCTACAGCTGGCGTACCCGATATGGTAAATACGTTGCCTGCATAATTACCCGTTACACCTGCTGGTAAAGGTGTTACCGTAGCATTACTGCTACCTACTGCATAGGTAATAGGTGTAATGGCCGTGTTTTTACATACCACTTGATTATCGGTACCAGCAGCCGAACTTAAACTTGCACCTGAAGTAATTGTGCCTACTGCTTGAGTTTGGTTACATGAACCAGTAGTTTGTACGGTATAATTATACACGCCATCTACACTAGGCGTACCAAATATGGTTATGGTATTGGTAGCAGCAACATGTGCTACACCAGTAGGTAAACCAGTAATAGTATAACTCGTAGCCCCTTCGTTAAATGTGTAGGTAACGTCGGTAATGGCATCTCCTTTACAAACAGTTTGGTTGTCTGTACCCACTGCGGAAGTAAGCACTAAGTTAGCATCTGGATTAATGGTAACCAGCACATCTTCACCAGCTGGATCGTTACAACCTAATGCAGTTGATACATAATTATAAGTAACTACAGTTGGTGAAGTAGTGGTATTGGTTAATGTTTCGTTGATGTTGCCTGTTCCTGTAGATGATGCTTCCGTAATACCTGCTTGTCCTAAACGTGTCCACGCAAAAGTAGTACCTGGTGTTACACTAGTAGGAGTATAGGTAACAGCTCCAACACCACTACATACGGTTCCAGCAGCTCCAGCACCCGTTGCACTGCTTAAAACAGGCAATACGTTCACCGTTAAGTCTGCCACATCGCTGGTAATATTTGGCCCACAAGCCGGAATCATAACCGAACGGTATTTATAGCCGCTATGCGCAACTGTTGGGTTACTTACGGTTAATTCAGCTGTGTTGTAATTGGAATAAATTGGTCCAGCACCTGCAGCATTAATAGGGTTGTAAACACCACCACCATCCGTACTTACTTCCCAAGTATATCCATTTACATTAGAAGCTGTTACCGTAAATGTAACCGCAGTACCTGAACATGTGGTAGCTGAAGCAGGTGTGCCGTTGGTATACGAAATAGCCGCACCAGTAACGGTTACCGTTGCTGTACCAGCAGTAAAGCCAGTAGTACGCTCACAACCAAAGGCATCTGTAACTTTTGATAAGGCATACACAGAGGTAACCGTTGGCGTAGAAACTGGTAATGAATAAGGAACACCACTGTTGACTCCCACCTGAGAAGCAGTAGTATCTACCACAAAAGGACCTGTTCCTGCAGTGGCCGTCCATGTTAATTGACCGAATGAACCAGCATCCCCAGCACAACGGGTATTACCGGTAAAGCTACCTTGAGGGTTAGGTCTAATAACTGGAATTACATTTTCATCATTACTACAGTTATTCGCAGTTGAGGTGTATACATATGTAACATTAATGTTGTTTGCATTGGTACTGGTTAATACTTCATTAACGCCACCTGTACCTGTTGTAGTGGCTTCAGTAATATCGGCATTGGCACTTCTTGCCCAAGTAAAGGTACTACCCGCCACATTACCCGTTGGCGTGTAAGTAAAGCTGGTACCGCTACAAATGGTAGACGGGTTCGTACTGCTTGATAAAGTAGGGGTTGGATGAATTGTTACGATGACGTTTTCACCAGAATTACTACAGGAGTTGGCCGTTGTTGTATAAACATATGTCACATCAATGGATGCGGAACTGCTAGTATTGGTTAAAGTTTCACTTACGTTACCGGTGCCGGTACTGCCCGCTTCTGTAATGTTAGCAACGGTAGCTCTGCTCCATGTAAAAGTCGATCCTGCCGTAGCACTTGTAGCAGTATAAGTAAAAGTTGTACCCGCACAAATATCTGCAGGGTTGGTGGTACTGCTTAAGTTAGGAGTAGGGTTAACGGTAACAATAACATCTTCTCCATTATTGTTACACGAATTAGCAGTTGTGGTGTAAATATAGGTTACATCAATTGGTGCGGTTGTGGTATTGGTCAAGGTTTCGCTTACGTTACCCGTGGTAGTAGCTCCCGCCTCGGTAATGCCAACAATAGCGGCTCTGCTCCATGCAAATGTAGCACCTGCTGTAGCACTGGTAGCCGTATAAGTAAAGGTTGTACCCGAACATATATCAGACGGGAAAGTTGTACTGCTTACACTCGGAATAGGGTTAACGGTAACAATTACATTTTCACCAGTATTGCTACAAGAATTCGCCGTGGTGGTATAAATATAGGTTACATCTATTGGTGAGGTAGTAGGGTTGGTTAAGGTTTCACTTACATTACCCGTAGTAGTAGCACCAGCTTCAGTAATTCCAACAATAGCAGCCCTGCTCCATGCAAATGTAGCACCTGCTGTAGCACTGGTGGCCGTATACGTATAGGTTGTACCCGAACATATATCAGCAGGATTAGTAGTGCTGCTTAAGTTCGGAATTGGATTAACGGTAACAATTACATTTTCACCAGTATTGCTACAAGAATTCGCCGTAGTTGTATAAATATAGGTTACGTCAATTGGTGCGGTGGTGGTGTTAGTCAATGTTTCACTTACATTACCTGTAGTAGTAGCTCCCGCTTCCGTAATGCCTACAATGGCGGCTCTGCTCCAGGCAAAAGTAGCCCCAGCTGTAGCACTGGTAGCTGTATAGGTAAACGTGGTCGCCGAACATATATCAGCAGGATTAGTAGTACTGCTTAAGTTAGGCGTAGGGTTAACGGTAACAATTACATTTTCACCAGTATTGCTACATGAATTAGCCGTTGTTGTGTAAATATAGGTAACATCAATTGGTGCTGTTGTTGAATTGGTTAATGTTTCACTTACATTACCTGTGGTGGTTACGCCCGCCTCCGTAATGCCTGCAACAAGTGCTCTGCTCCATGCAAAAGTAGCACCCGCTGTAGCACTGGTAGCTGTATAGGTAAAGGTAGTGCCTGAACATACATCACCAGGACTAGTAGTACTACTTAAGTTAGGAATAGGGTTAACGGTAACAATTACATTTTCACCGGTATTGCTACATGAGTTAGCCGTAGTTGTGTAAATATAGGTTACGTCAATTGGTGCGGTAGTGGTGTTGGTTAATGTTTCACTTACATTGCCCGTAGTAGTCGCTCCTGCTTCCGTAATGCCCACAATGGCAGCTCTTCTCCACGCAAATGTAGCGCCTGCCGTAGCACTGGTAGCTGTATAGGTAAAGGTAGTACCCGAACAAATATCAGATGGACTGGTAGTACTGCTTAAGTTGGGTGTTGGGTTAACAGTAACAATTACATTTTCACCGGTATTGCTACATGAGTTAGCCGTTGTTGTGTAAATATAGGTAACATCAATTGGTGCTGTTGTTGAATTGGTTAATGTTTCACTTACGTTACCCGTAGTAGTTACACCAGCTTCCGTAATACCTGCAATGGTAGCTCTGCTCCAAGCAAATGTAGCTCCAGCCGTAGCACTAGTGGCGGTATAGGTAAATGTAGTACCCGAACAAATATCTGATGGACTGGTAGTGCTGCTTAAGTTAGGTATAGGGTTAACGGTAGCTAAAACATCTTCACCTGCAGGATCATTACAACCCAGTGCGGTAGAAACATAATTGTAAGTAACCACAATTGGCGCGGTGGTGGTGTTGGTTAATGTTTCATTAATGTTACCAGTACCTGTTGAGGTTGCTTCCGTAATGCCGGCTTGTCCGGTACGTGACCACGCAAATGTAGTACCGCCAGTACCACTTGTTGCCGTATATGTAACTGCACTGCCACTACAAGCTGCTCCAGCCGCTCCAGCACCAGTAGCACTGCTTAGTACAGGTAATACGTTTACTGTTAAATCTGCCACGTCACTGGTAACGTCGGGTCCACAAGCGGGTGTTAGTACAGCACGGTATTTATAACCACTATGGGCTACAGTAGCATTGCTCACCGTTAATTCAGCAGTGTTGTAGTTGGAGTAAACTGGCCCTGCACCAGCAGCTGCAATGGCGTTATAAACGGTTCCTCCATCCGTACTTACTTCCCAAGTATACGTGTTTACATTAGATGCCGTAACCGTATAGGTAAGTGCTGTACCTGCACAAGTAGTTGCCGAGGCAGGTGTACCATTGGTATAAGCAATGGCAGCACCAGTAACGGTTATGGTAGCAGTACCAGCCGTAAAGCCAGTAGTACGTTCACAACCATAGGTATCGGTTACTTTGGATAAAGCATATACAGAGGTAACGGTAGGTGTAGATACTGGCAATGAGTAGGCAACACCACTGGTAACCCCAGCTTGGCTGGCGGTGGTATCTACTACAAATGGTCCAGTACCAGCAGTGGCTGTCCATGTTAATTGACCAAAGGACCCAGCATTACCTGCACAACGCGTATTACCCGTAAAGCTACCTTGTGGATTAGGGCGAACAAGGGCCTCAATATTTTCATCATTAGAGCAGCCATTAGCAGTTGTAGTATATACATAAGTAACATTTGTATTGGAAGCGCTGGTATTGGTTAATGTTTCATTAATACCTGTAACTCCGGTTGTTGTTGCTTCAGATATGTTTGCATTGGCGCTTCTTGCCCAGGTAAAAGTACTGCCGCCTACGTTTCCTGTTGGGGTATAGGTAAAGCTAATTCCACTACAAATAGTAGAAGTAGCAGTGCTACTTGATAAAGTTGGCGTAGGGTTAACCGAAACAATTACATTTTGAGCTGGACCATTACAGCCACCAGAAGTGGTTGTATAAATATACGTTACGTCAATTGGTGAATTGGTAGTGTTAGATAATGTTTCACTTACATTACCTGTACTCGTTACTCCCGCTTCTGTTATTCCTGCAATGGTGGCTCTGCTCCAAGCAAATGTAGGAGATGGAGAAACGCTTGTTGCGGTATAGGTAAATGCAGCACCATCACAAATATCTGCTGGCGTTAGTGAACTACTTAAAGCTGGATAAGAAATGGTTTGTAAACCACCTGCTGAAGTACTCCCTGTTTTTGTACCATCAGATACTGTAAGAGAGTTGGTAGTAATTGCCGATACGGTTAATAAATTACCGGTAGTTGGTGCAGCAGCTACATCAGCTGTTATCCAAAAATAAGAGGTGCTACCACATGAAAGTGCTTGCGAAAATGCTGCAAATGATTCTACCGTTGTTGCTCCACCAGTTGGCGTTAAATCAGTACTAATTTGAACAGTACCTCCATCGTTTATATCATCGGTACCATCGTTGTACCATAATTGATATTTACTGATATCCGCCTGCGCGAATGTACCCGTTGTAGTAAAGTTTAATGCGGTTAAGTTTGGCGCATTAGTAGGCGTTAAATTAAACGCATAAATAGGGTTTTTGGTAGAGCTAGCACAAACGGTAGCTGCAGCAGCTGCAGGACTTGCAGAGGCTAATCTAACGTTAGAACAGCCAATAGAGAAGAAGGTGCCGTCTGCTAAATTTACAGTGTTGTTAGTCCAAATTCCATCATTATTTACGGCATCACCTGCAGTGGCGCCATCATCGTATAAGGTAATGGTGCTACCACCGTCTAAGTTCACATCGCTATCATAAAGCAATACATAATTTGTAGCTCCGGTAGGCAATGCTGGAACGTCAAAATCCGCATCGTTTACATCAAACGTAAAGGTACAAGCACCTACATCGCTGCTTTCTTTCACGTACCAAGTACGCGTAATTTTGTTGTAGCCATCCGGCGCATTGGTACATGTAAATGTTGCAACAGCACCATCATTCCCCCAAATAAAGTATTCCTTATCGGCCATATTACTCCACGTAATATCACCAATAGCATTACTGGTACCTTCACCATGTGCCCACACGGTTAATATGGCATCGCTATTTTCTGATTTTGATTTAATTTGGCTCAGTTGCTCTGCATCATCACGACCTAAACCAGTAATATCATTGTGATAAGTAGTTACCGTAGCATTATCAGCATCCCATAAAATAGTACCATCGGTATCTACATAATCGCCAGCAGTGCCACCTCCTGAGTCGTCTAATGTTATACCATATTTAATCGCTAAATAGGTATCTACTTTTTGTTGATCGGCAGCACTTAAGGCTTGTTCGTATTGTATTACTTCGGCCACATCTCCAGTCATAAAAGTAGCAGCAGCATTGGTAATATACCTAGCACCTACGTAATAATTTTCTGCACTCATGGTTTGTGTATGCGCAGTGGTTCCTGCTGCTTTACCATCAAAAAATAACTCTACGTTGGTCGCATCCATTTCGCTACCATAAATATGATAAGCGTTATCAACAGAACTTGCAGCTCCACTATATTGAGTGCTGTTACCGTAGCTGTCCATGTCATCGTCGGTGTTACCTCTTAATAGATAAATGTAACTACTCACGTTATCATGATCATTTGCTTGGTCTGAAGATTGTGCGGAAAACATCCCTTCATAAGCTTCACCGGTGGTGGCATAAGTAGCCATTTTACCTACGGTATAAACGGTGCTGGTATTGGATTGTATACTAAAGGCACCTGTAAAGTATTCGTTAACACCATCCAAGGTAATACTTGGGTTAAAGTTCACATTGGTTGCACCTAAAACAGGAGTACCACCTACGGTTGTTACGTCATTACTAGAAGACGATTGGTCAGCCCAACCTGTAACTGGTGAAGTGCCTGTAACTTCTTCATCGGCTTTTAACCACAGCTCTAGGTTATCCAGTACGCCACCAGGTGCATAACATCCGAAGGTTTGTGTGCCACTTGTAGCAGAGGATGTGGTATTAGAAAAAAGGTAATCGGATGTAAAATCACTTGAAGAGGAGCCTTGCACAGCAATGGTACGACAATCACTCGCCGAAGCAGAGATATCCATGGTAACCCAAACATACATTTTGGCATTTACATTTAAGGTAAAGGCTGGAAACGTTTGTGTTCCTGCCACCGCAGGCGCTGCAATGGTTGCTACTAAGGTAGTAGGTGTAAACGTATTGGTAGTTGTAGTGTATAATTTAAAATTGCTGACATCACTTGCTAAATAAGTACCGGTAGTTGTAAACTGATACCCAGTTATAACGATGGGTTCACAAGGGTCGAAGTTAAACCCTGATAATGGGAAAGAGTGTATGAGCGTGTTGGTGGTATTTACCGCTACGTGGTTGGAATCTTCTACATAACCTTGAACACCTGTACTTAACTCATCTAGTATTAAGTTAGCAATTGGAGGCCACTCTATAAATACCATGCCATCACCTCCATCACCTCCAGAGGGTTGGCTTTCGCCAGAACCACCACCACCACCACCGGGTTGATCCGCACGCGCTATGGTAGAAGCTGATCGCCCTGAATAAGAACCATCGGCACCTGTATACTTAGCAAGTCCAGTTGTATTCGCAGTTCCACCGGCACTTTCCGTTTGTGAACAATTCGCAGTTGCGTCGCCATCTTCTCCAACACCACCATTACCACCAATACTTCCGGCCGCACCACCACCACCACCTGAACTCCAATTGCTTCCATTTCTTGCCCCTCCGTTACCACCACTACGTAAATATTGACCAATTAAACCAGCACCACCAGTACCAAGTGTAGCACTGTTTTCACCGCCAGTACCACCAGCAGCTCTAGCCCCTTCTGTTGCTGCAGTAGGCACGGTTCCATCACCTCTATTACTAAACCAAGATTCACCTCCATCATTTCCATCATCAGCACCTCCCGAGCCACCAGCACCTACCACTAATGTATAGGTGTTACCACCCGTTACGTCAATTACCGATTGTGCAAATCCACCGCCACCACCGCCACTCGAACCATTATTTGCTGTTGCATTTCCTCCTCCTTCTCCACCTGCACCCCACACAGTTACAACTGCTTTCTCAATACCTGCCGGACAGCTCCATGTTTGGGTACCTGCAATGGTATATTTTACATTATCATTGGCTGAAATTCTAATAGCCCCTTGTGCCTGTCTCTTATACACATCTCCGAGCC
>CAXHCC010000107.1:0-8787 GCA_964014945.1 uncultured bacterium
ACACAACGCACATCGTCGGCAGCGTCAGATGTGTATAAGAGACAGGTATAGATAGGGTAAGTAGAATTTTTTTCATCGTAACTGTTATTTTAAATTTATTGAGTATTAAAGGTAGTAAAATCTTTTATCTTAGCAGCTTTCGCTCTTGGGGCTAAATATAGACAAAATGAAGATATATACAAAAACAGGAGATGCCGGGGAAACATCCTTAAACGGAGGAACGCGTGTGCCAAAGCATCATATAAGGATTGAATCTTACGGTACGGTTGATGAGCTAAATTCCTATGTAGGTTTAATTCGTAGTCAAAACATTCAAGAAAAATACATAAAGGACCTGCTTGAAATTCAAGATCGATTATTTACAATTGGCGCAATATTAGCTTCTGATCCAGAAAAAGAAATTGAAAATATACCTGCACTTACCGAAGAGGATGTTTTATTTTTAGAAGCACAAATAGATAGCATGAACGCCGAGCTGCCCGCTATGAAGTCATTTATATTGCAAGGTGGTAACAGCATTGTTTCGTATTGTCATGTTGCACGATGTGTTTGTAGAAGAGCAGAACGCAATACCATTCATTTGTCAGAAACGAGTGCGGTGTCGCCAATTGTTATTAAGTATTTGAACCGTTTAAGCGACTACTTGTTTGTGTTAGCACGTAAAAAATCTAAAGAAACAAATGCCGAGGAAATTGCTTGGAAACCTCGGGTGTAAATAAAAATGAAACTAAATTTTGAAAAGTGAAATTAATATTTACTTTTGCAAAACAATAGAGGAAATTAATCACACTAGTTTATAAAAACGTATGTACTGGACACTTGAATTGGCAAAACATTTAGAAGACGCTCCTTGGCCAGCTGTTAAGGATGAGTTAATCGATTACGCTATTCGATCTGGTGCCCCTATGGAGTTAATTGAAAATCTTCAAGAAATTGAAGATGAGGGAGAATCGTATGATACGATTGAGGATATTTGGCCTGATTACCCTACCAAGGAAGATTTCTTTTTTAACGAAGACGAGTACTAGTTAATTTACTGCCAATTAGTACTTAATTATTGCTTTAACCCTGCTATTTTGTCAAAAAAATGTCAGGGTTTTTTGTTGCCCACATTTTAAGGTGTTTGGCTGGATTTTTGTACCAGAAGAAACTAAAAAATTAGCTACTTTTGCTAATCTTAAACCAAAGCAATTTAACACTTTATAAATGCTCGATAAAATCACTAAAAAAATCTCAAAATTGTTCGGAACCAAATCCGACAGAGATTTAAAAGCGTTAAAGCCAATTGTAAATCAAATATTAGAGGAGTACGCTAAACTTTCTTCAATAACCAATGATGAGTTACGTGCTAAAACAATTGCATTTAAGAAGAAGATTGAGGAGAATTCGAAAATTGAACGCGAACAGATTGCGGAACTAAAGAAAACAATTAACGGCGAAGCAGCAAACGATGTGCTTAAAAAGGAAAAGCTGTATGAGCAAATTGATGAATTAGAAGTTGCAATTAAAGATAAAAACACCAACACCTTAAATGAAATTTTACCAGAAGCATTTGCAGTGGTAAAAGAAACAGCTCGGCGTTTTACAGAAAACGAATCGTTAAAAGTTACGGCCAGTGAATTTGATAAACAACTGGCTACAGAAAGAGATTCGATAGAAATTGAGGGCGATAGCGCCATCTGGCATAATACATGGACAGCGGCGGGTAATGAAATAACCTGGGATATGGTGCATTACGATGTACAGTTAATCGGTGGTATTGTATTGCATCAAGGAAAAATTGCAGAGATGAGTACTGGTGAGGGTAAAACCTTGGTGGGCACCTTGCCAATTTATTTGAATGCCCTTACAGGCAGAGGAGTGCATGTAGTTACGGTAAATAATTATTTAGCAAAACGAGATTCAGAATGGAACGGTCCGCTATTTGAGTTTCACGGTTTAGAGGTAGATTGTATTGATAATCACCAGCCTAATTCAGAAGAACGTAGAAAAGCGTACAATGCTGATATAACATTTGGTACCAATAACGAGTTTGGTTTTGACTACTTGCGTGATAATATGGCACGTGGCCCTGAGGAATTAGTGCAACGAAGACATAGTTATTCCATAGTGGATGAGGTGGATAGTGTATTAATTGATGATGCAAGAACACCGTTAATTATTTCGGGACCAACACCTAAAGGGGACAGTCAAGAGTTTGCTCCGCTTAAACCAAGAATAGAAAAAATTGTTAATGCACAGAAAACTTATGTAAACACGGCACTTAACGAGGCTAAAAAGTTATATGCCGAAGGGAAGGAGAAGGAAGCGGGGAGAATGTTACTGAGAGCGCATAGAGGGTTGCCTAAAAACAAAGCTTTAATTAAATACTTAAGTGAGCCCGGAATAAAAACCTTTTTGCAAAAAACAGAAAACTACTACTTGCAGGATCAATCAAGAGAAATGCATAAGGTGGATGTAGAACTGTTTTTTATAATAGATGAAAAACACAATACTATTGAACTTACTGAAAAAGGAATTGATTTGATTTCTACTTCTTCAGAAGATGCGGACTTTTTTGTGCTCCCAGATGTTGGTACTCAAATTGTAGATTTAGAAAAGTCGGATTTACCTCCTGAAGAAAAAGCAAAAGCAAAAGAAGAATTCATACGCGATTTCTCCATTAAGTCAGAAAGGGTACATACCATTAACCAATTGCTTAAAGCTTATACCTTGTTTGAAAAGGATGTGGAGTATGTGGTGATGGACAATAAAGTAAAGATTGTTGATGAGCAAACTGGCCGTATTATGGATGGTCGTAGATATTCGGATGGCTTACACCAAGCAATTGAAGCCAAAGAAAATGTAAAAGTAGAAGCGGCTACTCAAACCTATGCTACGGTTACATTGCAAAACTATTTTAGAATGTACGACAAGCTGGCTGGTATGACGGGTACTGCGGAAACAGAAGCTGGAGAGTTTTGGGATATATACAAATTGGATGTAGTATCTATTCCTACTAACAAGCCAATTCAACGAATAGATTCAGAAGATTTAGTATTTAAAACCAAACGAGAAAAGTACAATGCGGTTATTGAGGAGGTAGAAAAGTGTGTAAAAGCTGGAAGGCCAGTTTTGGTAGGTACAACATCCGTTGAAATATCAGAATTGTTAGGCAGAATGTTGAAGCTAAAAGGTATTAAGCACAATGTGTTAAATGCTAAAATGCACCAAAAAGAAGCGGAAATTGTGAAGGAAGCGGGTAAGGCAGGAACGGTTACAATTGCAACCAATATGGCAGGTCGTGGTACGGATATAAAATTGGGTGAAGGTGTATTAGAAGCAGGAGGTTTGGCTATTATCGGTACCGAGCGACACGAATCACGTCGTGTAGATAGGCAGTTAAGAGGCCGTGCAGGTAGACAAGGAGATCCAGGTTCATCTCAGTTTTTTGCTTCGCTGGAGGATAATTTAATGCGTTTGTTTGGTTCGGAAAGGATTGCCAAAATGATGGATAAAATGGGCTTGGAAGAAGGAGAAGTTATTCAACATTCCATGATTACAAAATCAATTGAGCGAGCGCAGAAAAAGGTAGAAGAAAACAATTTTGGTATTCGTAAACGTTTAATTGAGTATGACGATGTGATGAATTCACAACGAGAAATTATTTACAAAAAGCGTCGCAATGCATTGTACGGTGAACGTATTGCCATTGATGTTTCTAATTCATTATACGATACCTGTGAAGCAATTGTTTTTGATAATTATGAAGTTAAGGATTATGAGAGTTTGACCTTTGAGTCGTTAAAGGAACTATCAGTTGACCCTCCTTTTGATGCAGAAGCTTTTGGAAATGAAAAAGCAGATAAGTTAACAGAACAATTGTTTAGTAAAGCGGAAGAAACTTATACCAACAAAAAAGAACAAATTGCGAGTGATGCCCTTCCTGTTTTAAAGCAGATATATGAAAACCCTGCTAATACGTTTGAAGAGGTGTTAATTCCTTTATCGGATGGTATAAGAACATTACAGGTTACTGCTAACTTAGAAAAGGCGGTAACAAGTAACGGTAAGGAATTAAATATTAGCCTGGAGAAAGGAGCCATACTATCTATGATAGATAATGCGTGGAAAGAGCATTTACGCGAAATGGATGATTTGAAACAATCTGTTCAAAATGCCAGTTACGAACAAAAAGATCCTTTATTAATTTACAAGTTTGAGTCGTTCGAATTATTTAAAAAGATGATTGTCAAATTAAATAAGGAAGTGATTTCCTTTTTAATGCGGGCAGAATTACCGAGCAATGATCAAGCAAATATTCAACAGGCAAGACAAGTACAAGAAGCTCCGCAAACGCAAACAAGTCGTTCTGAAGGAAGCGAGGATAGAGAGCCCGTGAAAGCGCAACCAATAAAAGCTGAAAAGAAGGTAGGAAGAAATGATCCTTGCCCTTGTGGAAGTGGCAAAAAGTACAAGAATTGCCACGGTAAGGCTAACTAACTATACTTTAGTTTCACCCATTGCTAGTATTTTAGCAAACTCTTTTGGTTTAACTTTCGATACAGATAGGCGGAATTGATTAACCAATTCCATGTCTGCTAATTGTTTTTCCGCTTTAATTTCTGCAAGTGTAACGGACTTTTTTAGGGCCTTAACAGGAGATAGGTCAACCACACTCCAGCGCTCATCATCAGTAGTAGGGTCTTGATACGCTTCTTTAGAAACTACTTTGGCAACTCCTACAACTTCCAGCCCTTCATTGCTATGGTAAAACAATACTAGGTCGCCTTTTTGCATAGCGCGCATATTGTTACGCGCTGTATAATTTCTTACGCCGTCCCAATGCGTTTTTTTGTCTTTAACAAATTGTTGCCAACTGTATTTAAAGGGTTCTGATTTTACAAGCCAGTAGTTCATGATAAATTAAATGGTAGATGATCAAAAATACTTAATTAATTTAAGAGTCAAATATATCGCCATACGCATTCGAAACCGATGCTTGTTTCATCCTCAATCCATTTTACTTTTCCTTCTGCTTCTAATAGATCTATATAGCCAGTTAACATGGTAAAAGCGGGGATTGTAAAATGCTCATACATTTGTTGGTACAACTGTAAAAAGTTATCCGTTCCGTTGGCAATAAAACTGTAACACTTTTCTTTTCTGGCGTGAATATGCTTTACCTGTTTTTCAACTAGTAGTTTTGGGTTTTGAATTATTTCATAATGACCTGGATAGGCTACGTCAATGTCTAATTTCAAAAGTTTATTATAGGACTCCATCATTATGGGTAAACCTTTAATTCTAACATCAGGTTGCAGACTTTCGGATTCAAAAAATGGGGAAGGGGTTACTTTCAAAATCATGTCTGTAGAGAGTAACTGTTTGCTTTGAGCTTGATAATAAACAACTTGGTTTTGGCAATGTCCGGGCATATACATTACCTTCCATTTCTGATTTCCGAAGTTTAGCAGATCACCATCTTTATAAACTTTGCAAAGTGCTTCTGGTATAGGATGCCACATATCTATACCTTTTGGTTGCTTTTTGTTTTTAGTGGCCAGTTTTATAAACGGGTTTTCTAATTCCTGAGGATTGTATGAAACTAATTTTGCCGCGTAATGGTATATTAGTTTTTTTAGTTGGGCATCATAATTATCAAAATGTTGTGCAGGACCATCAGAGAATTCGTTGAGCCAAATTTCGGTACCAAAGTTTTCTGCTAACCTGCCGGCAGTTCCAAAATGATCAATGTGCAAATGAGAGATGTACACCTTTTTTATGTCAGATAATTGTAATCCTTCATTTTCCACACCTTTTTTAAGTGCTTGCCAATTGGCTTCACTGTTTTCACCACAGTCAATTAAGATAGGCTCGGGCTCCTTAAACAGATAACAATTAACTGTTTTCATCCCAAACACTGTAGGCAATTCAATACATATTGGCTCTATCATCTTCGTGGTTTTTGCGCATTGTTACTTCGTAAATAAAACATGCGTTCGCAGCAAACATATTAAAATTTATTATGCTTGCATAATAAATTCGCGAGTATTTCATAATACCCATAGATTATTACCTTTGTGCAAACATTTTAATGATGAAAGAGAAAGTAGAGGAAATACTTGAAGAAATTAAATCATTTACTCCCGAAACAAAGGAGCAAGTGGAAGAGTTTCGTATTAAAATTTTAAGTAAGAAAGGCAAGGTGACGGCCTTGTTTGATGAATTTAAAAATGTTGCTCCTGAACTTAGAAAAGAATTTGGTCAGCAATTAAATCAGTTAAAGAATACAGCCCAAGCGAGAATAATTGAATTAAAAGAGAGGTTTGAAAACGGGGCAACAACACAATCTAAAAACGCAGAGGATTTAACCCGACCTGCTGAAAAGATGGCAATTGGTGCTCGCCACCCACTTTCTATTGTAAAAGGACAAATAATTGACATTTTCTCTAGAATCGGTTTTACCGTATCTGATGGGCCTGAAATTGAGGATGACTGGCATAACTTTACAGCCCTGAATACTCCTGCCGACCATCCCGCACGGGACATGCAGGATACATTTTACATAGATAAAAATCCGGATACTGTATTGCGTACCCAAACTTCATCTGTACAAGTGCATTTAATGGAAAATGGTACACCGCCAATTAGGACGATTTCTCCTGGTAGAGTGTATCGTAATGAGGCAATTTCTGCAAGAGCACATTGTCAGTTCCATCAAGTAGAGGGTTTGTATATTGATAAGAATGTTTCATTTGCTGATTTGAAACAAACATTACTATACTTTTCAAAAGAAATGTTTGGTGAAGAAACCAAGATACGCTTGCGCCCTTCATATTTTCCGTTTACGGAAATAAGTGCAGAAATGGATATTTCTTGCCCGTTTTGTAAAGGCGATGGTTGTAATATTTGTAAAGGTGCAGGCTATGTTGAAATCTTAGGTTGTGGAATGGTAGATCCTGCTGTACTTGATAATTGCGGTATTGATAGCAAGGAGTATAGCGGGTTTGCTTTTGGCATGGGTGTAGAACGAATTACCATGTTAAAGTATCAGGTAAAAGATTTACGCTTGTTTTTTGAGAACGACGTGCGTTTTTTAGAACAGTTTAAAGCAGTAATTTAACCCATTTGTCTGCTACACGTATTAATAATATTTTAGAGATGCTTAAAAGCGAACCTAATGATTCGTTTTTAAATTATGCCTTGGCTTTGGAGTATATTAAGACCAACGAATTGGATAAGGCAATAGATCAACTGCAAGCTACCTTAGAAAACGATACCGAATACTTAGCTGCTTATTATCAGTTAGGGCAATGTTTTGAATTAAAAAAGGATTTTGATAAAGCAATTGTAGCTTATCAAAACGGTGTGCCAATTGCGCGTTCACAAAATAACACTAAAACATTGAGCGAGCTAAATCAGGCAATAATGTTATTGGAAGACGAAGATTAAGCGCCTAACTTTTTACCTTCTCGTTTACGATCTACTTCTTTCAAATGTATTTTTCTAAGTCGGATAGATTCAGGTGTTAGTTCTACATACTCACCACCTTGAATATACTCCATTGCTTCCTCCAAAGAAAATTCAATTTTTGGAGCAATTCGCGTTTTGTCATCCGAACCAGAAGCACGCATATTGGTTAACTTTTTTTCCTTAGTAATGTTTACAACAATGTCATCGTTTCTGTTGTTTTCACCAATGATTTGTCCTTCATAAACCGGATCGCCAGCCTCTACAAAAAAGCTACCTCTATCTTGAAGCTTATCAATTGAATAAGCAATGGCAGTACCTTGTTCGCCGGAAATAAGCACCCCATTATTTCGGGTTGGAATCTCACCTTTCCAAGGTTCAAATGCTTTAAAGCGATGTGCCATTATTGCTTCTCCTGCCGTGGCGGTAAGAATATTATTTCTTAAACCAATAATACCTCTTGATGGAATTTCAAATTCTATGTGTTGTAAATCCCCTTTAGGTTCCATTACCAATAAATCTCCTTTACGCTGTGTAACCAATTCTATCACTTTTCCTGAAACTTCATCGGGAACATCAATGGTCAAGTTTTCTACAGGTTCACATTTTACGCCATCAATTTCTTTGATGATTACTTGAGGTTGTCCAACCTGTAATTCATAGCCTTCACGACGCATAGTTTCAATTAATACCGACAAATGCAGAATACCACGGCCATATACCAAATAAGAGTCGGCCGAGTTGGTTTCTTCTACTTTTAATGCCAAGTTCTTTTCTAATTCCTTGAATAATCTATCGCGTAAATGGCGTGAAGTAACAAACTTTCCTTCCTTACCATAAAATGGGGAGTTGTTAATGGTAAACAACATGTTCATCGTAGGTTCGTCGATGGCAATTGGTGTAAGCCCTTCTGGGTTTTCAAAATCAGCGATTGTATCGCCAATTTCAAATCCTTCTATACCCGTTATTGCAACTATTTCACCAGCTTCAACTTCTGTAGCTTTTTGTTTACCTAGCCCTTCAAATGTAAATAGTTCTTTTATTCTCGACTTTTCTATACTTCCATCTCGTTTAACTACAGATACAGGCATATTTTCTTTTATGGTACCCCTTGAAACTCTACCTACTGCGATACGGCCAACAAATGATGAGAAGTCTAAAGACGTTATCTGCATTTGCAAAGTACCCTCAGGTATTTGTGCTTGCGGGAAGTAGTCGATTATTTTATCCAATAAATAAATGATATCGGTGGTTGGCTTTTGCCAGTCCGGACCCATCCACCCTTGTTTAGAAGACCCGTAAATTGTTTCGAAACTGTCTCTTATACACATCTCC
>CAXHCC010000108.1:0-8727 GCA_964014945.1 uncultured bacterium
TTTACCAACGGCCTTATCGGGTAATAGTGCCAATATATGTGAAGATGGTTCTTATCCATTACAGCCAGGCGATGCAACTGCCTTGGATGGTATTATTTCATGGGGAGAAAATGGTCTAGGCGTATTAACCAATACAACAACTATAACACCGAGCTATAGCGCAGCACCAGGTGATGGTGGTAATATAGTACCATTAACCTTAAGTGTAACCAGTACCAATGCCTGTGTATCATCACCACAAGCAACACAAACAGCTGTATTTAACATCAATGTACGTCCGTTGTTAACAGGTGTATTGCAAGGGTCTGCAGCTAGGGTATGTGAGGGCAGTCCAGCACAAATGCTTATAACAGGTGGTAATAGTCAAGGGGCAACACCTTATACGTTTACTTATACATTAAACGGAGGCGCACCACAATCGGTAACTACATTGGGTACCAACACTAAAGCCTTAATTGGAGTAAATACATCTGATGCGAACGATTCTATACAAGCGTTTTTACTAACCACAGTAGCAGATGGTAATTGTACCACATCGGTAAGCTACGCAGATACTATCCGTATCAATCCATTACCTACCGCATCAATAGTTGGAGAGAATGAGGTATGCGTTGATAGTACGGCGGGTAATATTGTATTTAAAGGCGCTAACGGAAGATCACCATATTGGATTACCTATTCGCTAAATGGAGATGTTGCAAGTGAAGTGCGTTTGGATCCAGCAGGGGACAGTATTGCTTATCCAGTATTATCGAATAATGCGGGCACGTTTGTATACAAATTAGAATCTATTAGAGATGCAAATGGTTGTTCACAAAATCAATCAGGTACGGCAACGTATAAGGTACATGCAAATCCAATACCAGGTTTTGAAGTAAGCGCTGATGATGTAACCATATTAGAGCCACAGATAAGTATAGAGGAAACATCCTTATTGGCGAGTGCTTATAGTTGGGATTTTGGAGATGGCACTACTAGCAATAGTCCAAGTCCGGATTACCATACTTACAAAGACTCAGGTAGCTACAATATCACTTTGGTAGTAGCTAATGATTTAGGATGTGTTGACTCTATTAAAAGGACTATTAATGTAGTGATTCCGAAACAGGTATATGTACCTAATTCATTCTCTCCAAATGGGGATGGCTTAAACGACGTGTTTTTACCAAAAGGAGAGGGAATTAGCGAATACTTGATGGAAATATATGATCGTTGGGGGAACTTAATATTTATATCTGATGACATAAACAAAGGGTGGGATGGTACTGCTAATGATGGCACAGAGGTTTCCATGCAAGATGTGTATGTATATGTAATTGATATTGTCAGCTCAGCGAAAAAACAATCCTTTACCTATAGGGGAGTTATTAAATTGATAAGGTAGGCTATCTAAACTAGAGTATGTAATTAACTGTGTAGTTTTGCGTGTTTTCGCTCAAAATTAACATATGTTATCGGCATCGATTGTTTTATTTCATAAATTAACCGCGAGCTATCCTCTAACAGTACTTGATAAGCCGATTTGTTAATTACAAGAAGGTCATGATACGTTTTAAGAAAATTATTCACACTGCCATTCTTATACTATCGTTGGTCTTTTGTGTAACTCAATTATCCGCTCAATCAGATACCTTACATTATTTCCCACCAATGCACAATGACTTTGATGGTGCGGAAGAACAGTATTTATATATTGCAACCTCAGATCCCGGACCTGTTAATGTAACAGTAACTGACGGCGCAGGAAATGTTATTCTTGGGCCGCAAGCCATTACGCCTGCTACTCCAATTGAATTAAATGTAGAGTTTGGTGGTGCTACAGAAGATAACACCGTAATGTTCACCCAAGATAATGAGTTAAGTGCGGTATTATCAGGAAAAGGAATTATTGTTACCTCAGATAAAAATACCACGGCGAGCTTTAGAATTATTGATGGGCTTCAAGGAGATATTTTAACTTCTAAAGGTGCTGGAGGGGCTATGGGTACGGTTTTTAGAGCAGGTGCGGAAATTTCTCAAAGCAACAGTGGCAACGATAACTTTTTTGTTTCAGTTATGGCTACTGAGGATGCTACTACACTCAATATTAGCGATTTGCCTGCTGGGTTAATATTAAATGCCAACGGAGCTACCTTTGATCCAGGTGGATCAATAGGCCCCATTACCTTGAATAAAGGGCAGTCTTACGTAATTTCCGGTAATATGAGTGATGATGGAGGTACTGATATTAACAGAGATGGAATTTTAGGGGCTTTGATAGAGGCGGATAAAAAAATTGTTGTCACCAATGGGAATTTGGCGTCCATCGGTAGGGATTTTTTTATTGACCAATCGGTGCCGGTGAACAAATTGGGAAGGGATCATATTTTAATTAGAGGGAATGCTAGTAATGGTAATAGTGATCAAGAAAAAGGAATAGTAATAGCAACAGAGGACAATACCGTTATTAAGGTAAATGGCTTAGACCCTTTGGTGAATGGTACTAGAACGCCAACCACTATTAATGCTGGCGACTACTTTGTTATTGATGAAGAAAATTACGTGCCAGGTGGCAATGGTGATCATGAAAACATGGTTGTGCAAACCAATAACCCCATATACATGTATCAAACCATGTTGGGTGATGCAGGAACAACGGGCGGGCTGCTATTAATTCCACCTTTTAATTGCTATCAGCCTCGTCAAATTAACATACCCCAATCCAACGATATTGGGCCTAATGAAAATTATAATGCGGAATTAATGATTTTTACAGAAGCTGGTTCTATTCTAACAATTAATGGAGTTACACAAACTAATGTTGAAACAGTACCTGGCGGTGTAGGATATGAAACGTATAAAATCCCCAACCTTACGGGTAACTTGGATGTTCGCTCAACGGGCCCAATGGCCGCGAGTTTATTTGGCGCAAGTGGAGCTATTGGAATTGGAGGCGCGTATTCAGGTTTTATTATTCCAGATACTACTAAAATGTTTTATGTGGATACTTGTTATGGTTCACGTACTCGTTTTACTACTACTCATAATTTAGATGAAACTATTCTTGGTTATAATTGGAATTTTGGAGATCCCGCTTCGGGTGCTAATAATACATTTGTTTCCAATGATGTATTGATTGATACGGCTAGTCATGTATATAGTGCTACAGGGGCTTATACCACAACATTAATAGTAACACGTAACACTTGTAATGATACCGTGGTGCGTACCTTAAACATCATCGGTTTGGATGCTGGAATTTCTGGGGGAGATACCGTTTGTCAAAACGATCCGCAACCCGTTATTACTTTTACTACAACAGTAGGTGTTGCGCCATATAACTTTGTATACAATATCAATGGTGCTAATACACAAACTATTACCGTTAACAATCCAACTACAACGGTTAATGCGCCAACTGCCGCGTCAGGTAAATTCGTGTATAATTTTGTAAACGTAACCGACTCTAGTCCACCTGTTGCAGGCGCCTGTCCATTTGCACCAGATAGTGCTATTGTAGTGGTTAATGGCATCCCAAGTGCAACCATTGCTGGGGATGCAGCCGCTTGTCAAAATGCCGCAACGCCTACAGTTACCTTAACAGGCAGTAATGCTAGTCCACCCTATACCTTTGTTTACAACATTAACAATGCAACTACTTATACCCTTAGTACTACTACCACAGACGATACAGTAGTATTAGCACCAACAGGTGTAGTAGGCACCTTTGCGTATAATCTAGAGCGTGTTACTGTTAGTGGAGGCTGTACACAAGCAACGCCAGCTGTGGCAACTGTTACGGTTAATCCAGCACCAACAGCTACCATTACAGGTACATCAACAGTATGTGCTACACCAGGTACAACTGATATAACCTTTACAGGAACAGGTACAACACCATTTACCTTTTCGTATATTGATGCTACTGGCGCAGCCCAAACAGTTGTTTCTTCGGGTACTTCAACGGTGGTAACCCAATCAACTGCCGTTGCAGGAGCATTTACTTATTCGCTTACGAATGTAAGCGACGCTACCGGTTGCGGTCAAGCACAATCAGGTGCGGCAACAGTTACCGTTAACGAATTACCAACCGGCTCATTAGGCAACGATACTTTGGTTTGTACAGGTGCTTTAAATACCAATGTATTGTTTAGAGGAACAGGCGGTGCTCCGCCTTATATATTTACCTATACCATTGATGGAGCCCCACAACCAACAGTAAGTACTGCACCTGGTGAAAGTACCCTTAGCGTTGCAGCCAATACAGGTGCTGCAAGTACCTATACCTATGCATTGGTGAGCGTACAAGATGCTAATATCTGTTCTCAGGCAGCAGTAGATGTTGCTACAGTGGAAGTAAAAGCACCATCTACCGGAACAATTAGTTCATCTGCATACCGTGTATGTATGGGTGATCCATCCCCAACTATTACCTTAACTGGTGCAAATGGCACCGCTCCCTATACCTTTGATTATAGCTTAAATAATTTACGTACGGGTATCACTTCGCATACTGTGGGTACCACAGCAGGTAGTTCAACAACTTCATTTACCGTTTCAACATTAGCGGCCGATACACTTATTTATACCTTAACCGGGGTGGCTGATAATAGCGGTTTAACTTGTGGTGCAGTGGGTAGTTTTGATACCCTGATAATTGATCCCAATCCAATATCTACGATAACAGCCAGTTTAAATGATGTATGTATTGGTGCTCCTGACCAAGTAATTAAGTTTGATGCAACGGGGGTAGCGGGTGTAAACCCTCCAGTAACATTTAATTACTTTATTAATGAGAACAATACTGGTGATGTTGCACAACCGCCATTGGTAAGTGCTCCTGGTACTTATTCTACTACCTTAATGGCTTCTGCAAATACCTTAGGTACAACAGTATGGACCAATGGCGCTTCTTCATCAGCCTTTTGTTCTGGTGGTTCGGGTATAGGTTCTGCACGGCTTACGGTGAATCCTTTGCCTGATGGATCTATTGGTTTAGGCAGCGCTTCACCAATTTGTGAAAACACAACAGGTGCTGTTACGTTTACTGGAACAATTGGTACACCACCATATACCTTTACCTATAATATAGATGGGGGGGCTACCCAAACAGTTACATCGGCAAGCGGACAAAGTACAGTAAATGTGGTGGTAGATACACTGCCAGGGACTTATACGTATAACTTATTATCTGTTAGAGATACTTTTAATTGTACGCCAACAGTACAACCTACGGGTAGTGTTAATATTACGATTGACCCACTTCCTACTGCAACTGCTGGTGGTGTCGCTTCAATTTGTGCAAATACTACCCATACACTTACAGGAGTTACAACAAGTAACGGTACTATATCATGGTTAGAAGATGGTGTAGGAAGCATCACAGCAGGGGGAACAACAAACAGCCCTGAGTATACCCCAGATAATGCCGATGCAGGTAATGCTGTAACATTGGATTTAACCGTAACTGGTTTAAGTGCCTGTAATGCTGAAACCGCAACGGCTAGTTATACCATTAATGTTAATGGCCTACCTACTGCAACCATTGCAGGTAGTACAACAATTTGTCAAGGATCGGGCAGTCCTTCGGTTACGCTTACCGGTGCTAACGGAACGGGCCCATATATCTTTACCTATACGGAAAACGGTGTTACAAATACCGCAAACTCAACGGGTGCAACTGCTTTATTGCCATTGTCGGATGCGAGTGCAGCTACCTATACGCATGCATTAGTAAGTGTTGAGGACGCCAATGGGTGTTCGCAAGCCCAAACGGGCAATACAATAGTGCGTGTAAACCCAACAGCAAGTGGAAGTATTTCAGGCGGTACAACGGTATGTCAAAATACAGCATCAGCCTTAACGCTTACGGGTTCTAATGGCGATGCGCCTTATACCTTTACCTACAGCATTGATGGTCAAGCACCAATAACAGTAAATACAGCGGGAATAGATAATACCGTAAGTATAAACGTACCTACCAACAACGATGGTACTTATAATTACACATTATTATCTGTAGAAGATGTAAATAATGGCGGATGTGGAAACGTTGCTACGGCAGCCGCTAGTGTAACGGTAGATAGTTTACCACTTGCGGTTGCGGGTGTTAGTAGTAATACAATATGTGTAAATGAAACGGCTACAGTTAGTGGTGCTTCATTCCGTAATGGTACGGTATCATGGTCGCACGACGGTAATGGCAGCTTATCTGATTCAACTAGTCCATCGCCTTCCTATAAGGCTGCGGCTGGTGATAATACAGTAACCTTAACAATGTTGGTAACAAGTGATAACACATGTAGTCCACAAACTGCAACGGCTACGTATGTAGTTAATGTAAATGCATTACCGGTTGGCACTGTTAGTGGAGATGCAACTGTTTGTGAAGGTGATGCTGACCCAATTGTTACTTTCTCATCATCTGCGGGTCAAACCCCGTTTACTTATTATTATACAGTTAACGGTGGTAATGTACAAAGCTTACCTGTAGGTACATCTACACTCACTCCTGGTACAAGTATTAGTGGTTCAAACCAATATGTATTGCAAAGTGTTGTAGATGGTAATGGGTGTACAAGTTTGCCTCCTGGAGGTACATCAGTTGCTACTGTTGTTGTTAATAGTAACCCGGTGGGTAGTCTTGTTGTAAAGCCAGCAGTATGTCAAAATAGTGCTGCATTATTAGAGTTTACAGCATCAGGTGGTTCAGCTAATTATACATTTACCTATACAATAAACGGAGGAGCTAGTAAAACGGTATCAACCATAAGTAATAATTCAACTGCCATCGTTGGTGCGAATACTTCAACACCTAGAAGGATGGATTATAATTTGCTTTTGGTTAGCGATGCAAATGGTTGCTCAACTACGCATGCTACCTTGGACACCTTGCTGGTGAATCCGCTTCCACAAGCTACCATAAACGGTGGAGGTAATATCTGTCAGGATAGTGTTGCTGCGGATATAATTGTAACTGGTTATGATGGTTCTTCCCCTTACACGGTGGTTTATAAATTAGATGGTATTGAAGCATCACCCGTTCAATTAAACGCTGTTTCCAACGCATTTAATATACAAGTGTTAACAAACACAGCTGGCACGCGTACCTATGATTTGGTGAAGGTGATTGATGCAAATGGTTGCGAACAAAAACAAACAGGTAGCATTAGTGTTAATGTTTACGAAAACCCTTTACCCGACTTTTACGTTGACCCGAAAAATGCAACTGTATTAGAGCCTGTTATTAATATTTATGAGAACTCTTTAGAAGCCACTGCATGGAATTGGGGTTTTGGTGATGGAACAACTAGTAATAGTCCAGATCCTCAAGCTCATGAATATAAGGATTCAGGGAGTTACGAAATTCGTCTTGTTGTAACTAATGCATTAGGGTGTGTTGACTCTATCATAAGAAATGTTAATGTAAGTGTTCCTTTATCTGTTTATGTTCCAAATTCTTTTACACCAAACGCAGATGGATTAAATGATGTATTTCTACCAAAAGGAGAAGGTATTAATGACTACTCCTTGAAAATTTATGACCGCTGGGGTAATATGGTATTTATTTCTGACGATATTGAAATAGGTTGGGATGGTATTGTAGACGGTGGAACTGAAATTGCGCAACAGGATGTTTTTGTGTACGTGGTAGAAGTTTCATCAGTTGCAACAAGTAAAACCTACGTTTACCGAGGTACTTTTGAGTTAATTAAGTAGGTAGTTTAGCACTAATCGATTTCTTTTTATAACATATCTGACACGTTACCAGTATTTTAATTACTTTTTGGAAAAACCGATGCAACTATAATAACATATGTTACGTCTTATTATAAACAAGCAGTATTTGACGATATTGATGTAGCTATATAAAAATCCTGGTCTTTCATTCTTCAAAAACAATATCCAATACCGAAAGGAGGGGGAGTTGTTAATTAGTTGAAAAGATGTAATTAATATGAATTTTGTTAACAATTGATATGTTTTGGTAATAAAAAATATACTAATTTAATAGACGAATACTTAAAATTGCAAATGCTTGACTGTAAAGGTTTTGTGAATTTATTTTAATATATGTTGACTGTTTTATATAAAATCAAGAAGAACTCTCTTCAATTGTGGGAAGAACTACCTAATATTTGGTTAGGTGTTGCATTGTTTTGTATTGCATTCATACACCCAGTAAATAAAACATTCGCGCAAACCGTAACCACCTATACGACTACAGGTACGCAAACTTGGACCTGTCCGGCGGGCATTGATTTTATTCAAGTAGAAGCTTGGGGTGCTGGTGGTGGTGGTGGAAATAGTGATAATGGAACTGATAATGGTGGTTCTGGTGGTGGCGGTGGTGCTTATAGTCGTTCACTGTTAGCAGTAACACCTGGAACTACATATACATTGTATGTTGGTGTTGGTGGAACTGGAGCCCCAGCGAATTCTACTACAGACGCAACAGCTGGACAGGATACTTGGTTTGCCAGTTCAACAAATTCTTTATTAGCAAAAGGAGGTACTGCAGGAGGTGATAATGGAGCAGCGGCTGGAGCAGGAGGGGCTTCTGGTGCTGGTATTGGAGAAGTTAAGTTTAGCGGAGGGGCAGGAGGCGTAGGAGTAAGTAACTCTGGTAGGCCGGGTGGGTCATCAGCAGGTTATGGAGCTGATGGCATTACGGCTTTTACACTAAATGTTCCTTCAAATGCGCCCAACGGAGGTGGTACAGGAGGAAAAGGTTCTGTCTCTTATACA
>CAXHCC010000109.1:0-8597 GCA_964014945.1 uncultured bacterium
GATTATTCCGGGTCTCGTGGGCTCGGAGATGTGTATAAGAGACAGACCAAGAAGTGTTCCCGAAGCGTTCTTCATTGGTATATAGGCAGATAAATATTCAAGACCACCGATTCGCTCTGTATGAACAAACCGACTACTGCCAAGAAGTTTCATTTGCGTATAAGCCGAAGTATTCATTTTTCTTGAAAGTAATCCATCTTCGAAAACCTGATTTCGAGAAGTTGACCACAAATTGCCGTTAACATCATACAAGTTTATATCGGTTGAAAACACACTAGCATACTTCTTAAGCATAAAAGTGGAATATTCTTGTAAGGATTGCTTAAAGGTAAAGTTGGCTTCCACGCTATTATTAAACCCTTTTTCAACCGCATATGTTTTGTCAATGATATTGGCAATATTGCCAACTTTTGATTGCTTATATATATAATATACCGTACCACCTCCCAACAAAACCATGGATAGGAAAACTACTCCTACCATGAGAATTTGAATTCTATATTTCAAACTAAGTGTTTCAAACCAACGACCAGTCCACAAGCCATTCACAAGATAAAAACCAAGTAGCATCATACTAAAACCAGCAAACAAATATGAAACAGCGGCTAACTCGCCCTTTAAACCAAGAACAGGTTTACTTAATACTATTAACAATTCATCACTTGCAGGATATAAAAAATGAATAAAATCATTTATTAATACAGAATTGCCTGCTCCATTATCGATTAAGAAATCTGAAGGGCTGCTTTTATATCTATAGTCACCATAATTATCCACCAAGTTATCATTCTCGTATTTTGCAAATGAGTATTTCTGCAATCCACCCCACTTGGTAAAATTTTTGTCTAATAATAATTCAGGATAACCAACCACCTTTAGTCTTTTTCTTAGTCCAAATTCAACAAATAAGGCTTCATCTGAACGTAATGAGTCCCCAACTATTTGAAAGTTAAACTTGGCAATATACCTTACATTTTCTTTTGAATTTGGAATGTAAAACAGGTGACTTGTAACAGGAACTGCCTGGTTTTCAATCAATTCATTGTAATGGATAGAATTACTAAATTGAGGAACACCCTCTTTAAGCAAAATCACACACGAAGTATCAAAATGCGCCAATCGAATATCATATTTCTCCCAAAACCCCGTAAAATAAGATTGTTTTAGTCGATTTCTAAATTCATCATAGTTACCCGCTACTAATCTTTGCTTTAGTATAGTATCCTGGTTAATCTTTTTCTCGATATCAACGAATAAGTATTCCGCCAGCAAGTCGTTTTCACCTGCTAATTTTTGGGCATATACTTTTTGAATTTTTGATTCCCTTTCCAAGGTGAAGTGGTTAGTAATAAAACCCGTAACCACGGAAAAAAAGAATAGCAATACTAGGATATGAGAAAATGAGTAGCTATTCCTCCTTTGCTTCAGATAAAAAGGTAGTAAAAACAACAATATAGGTGCTATAAGTATTAACCAATGCGCTGAATTGAAAACAAGCATAATTCCAGCGTATATAATGGTAGCGACTATAAATAGCACCAAAGGTTTGCGTTGACCTTCACTACTTGACAAAATCCAGTTAATTAATGTATTGGCCAGCATAAAACAAATGAAATATAGTAGGGCCATAATAAATAGCGCAATAGCCGAATATCTATTTAAGCTAAAAACGTTATTAATGCTAAATGGAATATGGGAATGCTGGATTAACCCAACAACAGCAGAAAAGAAGGAAGCCGCTACTAAATAATAAATAAGATACAGAACGGTTAATCGCCATTGATGCTCCCTAATTCTTAATAAGTTAGCTACCTTATCAAAAGAGAGAACGTTTTGTAAATACAAAGCAGTTAATAATAGCAGTAAACTATTCAATAACAGATCTCCTAGTGAGCTAAGCCATACAGAACTCGAGTCGGCATAAATACTCGGATTGAATAAATCCATTTCATAAAAAACCCCAGGAATAGAAGTTTTAATTGAAAGCAACCGAAGTAGACATACACATAACAGAAAAAACACAGCTCCAACAAATGAGTTGGTTTTGCTTAGATTGTCCTTAAATTGAAATGCGACGGCTAAAAACAAAGCAATAACCCCCAAAAACGAAAGCGCTCCAACAGCTAAACGTTTTATCTTTGAACTCTTTGGTTCATCCTTAAATTGCAACGAAAAGAGATAGTTATTATTGATGCTATAAATATGGTGTTGAGGATTTGGCACTTTCTCGGTGTGAATTATTGCATCGTTTGCAAATGCAAAATCCTTAAAATAGTCGTTACGTAAAAACTTGTTTTGATGAGGAAATGCATTCTTTATTAGCACGAGTCCAACAATTGATTTTCCACCTGAATCCATTAGGCTTTTGTGAAAAACATCAAAAATTCCGTTATTTAGTTTGTTTAGTCCAACATCTAAACAAACGTTGTTTCGCCAATTTTCAACAGCTATAGAATTATTGCTCCAATATTTTAATGAGTCATTCTCATAAATGAGCATAACAAGTCCCTCCTCCTGGTAGAGGTCCTCATAATAATCAGGAGCATTAAGAAACAACTCTTCGTACGATTCCTTGAGTGCACGATCTGCCAAAAGCGTAATCTCCTTAGCTAAACGTTGCTCTTTGTTATGCAGAACACCTTGAAAAGATTCTATTACAGCACCTTGGGTATTCATGAATAATTTATCCACTGAATACGCGATTACAAATAGCCCAATTGATAGTAAAAGAAGTTGGAGTTTTTTTGCCAATTTTATTGAGGAATAATTAATTCCATTATTTTTACACTGCAATTTTTGTTTAAGTGCTTAAACAAATTTAAGCGATAAAGTAACACTTTGTAAATATAGCGGCATAAATCATACCATATTCAATGGCGAAGCAGCAAAAACAAAAAAAGAAAGGCAAACAGGTAAAACAAGAACCAATACCTGTACCTGTACAATCAAATTCGTTGCCCTTTATCTTCGACAATTTTAATATACAGGCGATAATAATTGCTGTTGTAGGTATTGCCATTTATTTTAATTCTACATTTAACGAGTACGCGTTGGATGACGGAATTGTTATTCAAAAAAACGAATATGTTCAGCAAGGATTTTCGGGAATAGGAAAAATACTAACGAAAGATGCCTATGCGAGTTTTTACGAGCAAATGGGTGCGGGGCAACAACTTCAAGGGGGAAGGTATCGTCCTTTGTCCATTGTAACATTTGCAATTGAGCATGCGCTTTTTGGTTCAGAAGATGATTTGGAAGGTTGGGATATTGCGGGAATAAGGCATGTAGGAAATGTAATACTTTATGTACTATCCGTTATAATTCTTCTCTACTTTTTAAGGAATTACATTTTTAAGGAGCACACGATCATCGCCTTCATGGCTAGTTTTCTGTTTCTAATTCACCCAATGCATACCGAGGTGGTTGCAAACGTTAAAAGTAGAGATGAGATAATGTCAATTCTTTTCATTGTACTCACTTTTATCTCTGTGATGAATTATAGAGAACAAAAGAATACCAAGGACCTACTTCTTGGTATGTTTTATTATTTCTTAGCATGCCTATCGAAAGAATATGCAATAACACTTGTTGTATTGATTCCTATGCTGCTATTCATCGCCAAAGGAGACTCCATACCGGAAAGCATTCAATTCACCATTCCTATTATTGTAGTGGCTGCACTTTATCTGCTAATACGGTTTAAAATTGTTGGTGCCGGTGCGTCAGGAGAAAGCGAGGATGTACTAAATGCACCTTTTAAATTTACACGAGGTAATGAACGAATAGCTACAAAAATTGAAATTTTAAATCATTATTTACGTTTGTTGTTTTACCCACACCCGCTATCTAGTGACTATTCATACAACACCATCCCTTACAAGAATTTTGGGGATGGTTTAGTATGGTTATCACTAATCACGCACCTAACAATGGTTGGAGCTACAGTAAAACTATTTTTCAAAAGGAATATCCTTTCTTTTGCGCTAGCTTTTTATTTGCTTAATCTCGCTCTCATCTGTAATATCTTCATGGAAGTTGGAGCAACTATGGGCGAACGATTAGTTTACCACTCCTCAATCGGGTTTGTCATGGCAATTGCAATAGGCTTTCATTGGTTGCTTATGCAAATTAAGAAAGAACAAATACGTAATATTTGCGCAATTGCTGTAGGCTTAGTTGTAACCATTTGGAGCGCAGACAAGGTAATAGCACGAAATGCGGAATGGAAAAACGATACAGTATTGTTTAGAGCTGATGTTAAAACTGTCCCAAACAGCGTATTGGTTAATGGAAACGTTGGTAAGGCCTATTATGACTTATCTGAAACACCTGAATATAAGGGAGGAGAAGAAGAAAAAGAACTACTTCGAAAATCGTTATATCACCTAAACAAAGCAGTATCCATTCACCCAAAATATGTAAATGGATATATTAATTTAGGTGTTGTTTACTACAAACAACAAAACTTAGAAAAGGCAAAAGAAAATTGGGATATAGTGGCCCAATTGTATCCAAACAACCCTTATTTACTTAACAACAACAAAGCCCTTGGAGCCATGTTTTTTCAACGTGCTATGCGAACAGCAGCGCTAGTGGATGTAAGTAAAGAACAGTTAATTAATGCTATTGCGGATACGAAGAACGCCAATGAGTTAACACCTAGTGATGAATATAGAGCCTATCTAGTGGTTTTTAACTTCATGCTTGAAAATTATGGAAAAGGAGAAATAGATTGGATAAAATTTGTACAGTTCAACCCACACCTAAAATTTGTTGTGGCAAACTTTTGCTATCAAATGGGTATGGGCATAGCATCGCAAAAGAATAAACCAAAATCGTTTATGGCCAAAGGTATTAAGCCTCTTGAATATGCCGTTACCTTAAACCCTAACGAAAATAAGTACAGGTGTGATTTGGGTGGCATTTACTACATGATGGAAGATTATGGGAAAGCCGCGCAAAAATGGCAAGAAGTTCTACAAAAAGATCCACAACATAAGAAAGCACTAGAATCAATGAAATTAGTTGAGAGGAAGTAGGAAAAGAATAATGAGTGAAAACAATTTATCAAAAAAAGGGCTTTAGAATAATTCTAAAGCCCTTTTTTCATTGTGTGTGAGAAATCAAACTCCCACTAAATACTAAGCATCGATATTAGCATACTTAGCATTATTCTCAATAAACTCTCTACGTGGTGGTACTTCATCACCCATTAACATAGAAAATATTCTATCGCATTCACTTGCATTCTCCACTGTAACTTGACGTAAAGTTCTAAATTCAGGGTTCATAGTAGTTTGCCACAATTGCTCGGCATTCATTTCACCTAAACCCTTATAACGTTGAACACCAACAGTACTTTCCTTTCCTTCACCTCCAGCTAGTTTAGTTATCATCTCATTTCGCTCTTCATCCGACCAACAATAATGTTGTTCTTTACCTTTCTTAACCAAGTACAATGGTGGGGAAGCAATATAAATATAACCCTTTTCCACAAGCTCTCGCATATGTCTAAAAAAGAATGTCAAAATTAACGTTGTAATGTGGCTACCGTCAACATCAGCATCACACATTATTATAATTTTATGGTAACGCAACTTTTCAGTATTCAACGCTCGATCATCTTCTTCAGTTCCTTTGGTAACTCCCAAGGCGGTAAAGATGTTTTTAATTTCCTCATTCTCGTAAATCTTGTGCTCCATAGCCTTTTCTACATTCAATATCTTACCCCTTAAAGGCAATATAGCCTGAAATGCTCTATTTCTACCTTGCTTGGCCGTCCCCCCTGCAGAGTCACCCTCTACCAAATACAACTCACATGCAGCCGGATCTGAATCGGAACAATCGGAAAGTTTCCCTGGCAAACCAGTACCCGTCAGTACATTTTTTCGTTGTACCATTTCACGTGCCTTCCGAGCAGCTTGACGAGCAGTGGCAGCTAAAATTACCTTATCTACAATAACCTTAGCTTGCTTTGGATGCTCTTCTAAATAATTACTTAACATTTCACTTACCGCACTATCCACAGCACTGGTAGCCTCGTTATTTCCCAACTTGGTTTTTGTTTGCCCTTCAAATTGCGGTTCTTGCACCTTTACTGAAATGACTGCTGTTAAGCCCTCTCTAAAATCATCTCCAGCAATTTCCACTTTTACCTTAGATAGTAGACCAGATTTCTCAGCATAGTTCTTTAACGTTCTCGTCAACCCTCTTCTAAAGCCGGATAAGTGTGTTCCACCCTCATGCGTATTAATATTGTTGACATAGCTATGCAAGTTCTCAGAATAAGATGTATTATAAATCATGGCTACCTCTACTGGGATTCCATTCTTCTCACCATCCATATGCATCACATCTTCAATCAACGATTCCCGTGTACTGTCTAAATACTTCACAAATTCACTTAAACCACCTTCAGAATAATACTCTTCGCTTAAAAAATTCCCTTCTTCATCCTTCTCTCGTTCATCGGTTAGCGTAATACGTATACCTTTGTTTAAGAATGATAGCTCTCTTAACCTTGCAGAAATAATTGCAAATTCATATACACTCGAAGTAAAAATTGTATCATCTGGCTGAAAAGTCACAATTGTGCCGCGATAATCTGTTGGTCCAAGCTCCTTAACTGGGGCCTTAGGCACACCTATCTCATATTCTTGTTCATACTCAATTCCATTTCTATGCACATTTACCTTTAAATGTTTAGATAATGCATTAACGCATGAAACGCCCACTCCGTGTAAACCACCAGACACTTTGTATGAATCCTTATCAAATTTACCTCCAGCATGTAACACAGTCATTACTACCTCTAATGCCGACTTTTTTTCTTTCGGGTGCATGTCGGTAGGAATACCCCTTCCATCATCCCTTACGGTGATTGAATTACCTTCATTAATGGTTACATAAATATTTGAACAATGCCCTGCTAACGCTTCGTCAATTGAGTTATCCACTACCTCATAAACCAAGTGATGCAAACCTTTATTACCAATATCTCCAATATACATAGCCGGACGCTTTCGTACGGCCTCTAACCCCTCCAATACTTGAATACTTCCAGCTGAATAATTTGCTTGTTGTGTTTCGTCTTTTTCTTCCACGTTATTTTGTATATAATTAACTTCGTTTAGTACTATTTTTCATGCTTAACAAATATACTCAATTGCCCTTCGTAAAAGGGAAACTAGCACATTATAGCTGCAGAATTTATTAACGAATTGTTAATAAATTAACATGGATTAATTTGGGATTTTTGAATGGAAAACTAGCAAAGAAAAAATCCTAAGAATAGGCTTGTAATTGCGTATCTAAAATAGCCAACCCTTCCTCTAAAGTCTTTGGCTTATAATCCAAATCTTTGCGAGCTTTATCCAGTACAAATCCGGTGTATGGTGGCCTTTTTGCTGCTTGATTTAAGGTGTCAGACTTTGATGGAATTATAACGCTTTTATCTAAGCCCCAATAATCAGCTACCCTTTCCACTATTTCCAGTATACTGTAAGTATTAGGGCCCGACAAGTGATAAACACCTAAGGCTTCTCTATCCGCAATAGCAATACAGCCATCTGCCAAATCTTCTGCCAATGTAGGTGCTCTAAATTGATCATCAACAACTTGTATAGGTTGCCCTTTGGTCAATGCCCCTTTTGCCCATAATACCACATTAGAACGAGACATGTCTTCTACAATACCGTATATAATAATGGTTCTGGCGATAGACCACTTGATACCACTCTCCATTACTATTTGCTCTGAATCATTTTTAGAGGTAGCATAATAGCTCAATGGATTTGGGGCGTCAGTTTCAACATATTCCGAGCCTTTTGCACCATCAAATATAAAATCAGTTGATAGATGAATAAAATGTGTGTCAGGCGAATATTTCTTTATGGCGTTTACAATGTACTCCACGGCGTCCACATTTAGTGCCCTACATAATTCCTTTTCTGTTTCACAAGCATCAACATTCGTCATTGCTGCCGTGTTTATAATTGTATCCGGATTATACTTGGTAACTACCTCATTTACCTGTTGTTGGTTGGTAATATCCAGAGTACAATACTCAAACCCTGTAACTGACTTTATCCTATTTTCACCAACCGAAGTGGCAATTAGGTGTACATCGTCTCTTTTTACTAGTGCGCTTATTAGCTTTTGCCCCAGCAAACCGTTACTCCCTGTTATTAAAATTGATTTCATTCGCAAAAGTAATTAGACAAACATTTCCTTTAGCTTTTGTATTTGCTCTACCGTTCCTAAAACAAATAACTTAGCATCAGGAATTATCTTCGTATCCGCGCTAGGATTAATCACGTATTCGCTGCTAGATGTTTTAAAACCAATGATATTAGCACCCGATTTACGACCAATTTCTAATTCAGCAATAGTCTTGTTTTTATATTGATCAGATAAATTCTCAAACGTAATTTCCTCCAATCGTATATAATCGCCTCCTTGACCGGTCACTATATCAACAAACTCCATCACATCTGGCTTCATTACTAAAGATGCCATGTGTGCCCCTCCAATCTTATCTGGCATAATTATATTGTCCGCACCTGCAATTCGTAATTTCTCATCTGAATGATCATCTG
>CAXHCC010000110.1:0-8557 GCA_964014945.1 uncultured bacterium
CTACTAAATATTTTGATGAAGCTTCTTCGATTAATTTTAGCAGAAGTGCAAAATATGGAATGGGCGTTTTACGTGTTTCATTTACGCACTTTTTTCATAAAATAGGGCTTGTAAAAAACAAGATTTACCGACTTAGAAAATAATAAGCTGTGGGTAAGAAAACCAAAGAAATTACAGACGCTTTAAAAGCATTTGTTTAAAAACAACATGTTTTTTTTGTAGCCACTGCCACTGCTGAAGGACGCATTAACTTGTCTCCTAAAGGCATGGATTCGTTACGCATATTAGATAGCAACAGGGTGGTTTGGTTAAACCTAACTGGTAGTGGTAATGAAACGGCCGCCCATTTATTAGAAAACGACAGGATGACTATTTTGTTCTGCTCCTTTGAAGGAAAGCCTTTAACACTTCGTTTTTATGGTCAAGCCAAATGTTATCATGTAAACGACCCTGAATTTGATTCATTAATAGGATTATTTCCTCCCACACCTGGGTCGAGACAAATAATTGATATGCATGTAGACTTGACGCAATCTTCGTGCGGGTTTGCAACGCCAATTATGGAGTTTAAAGAAGATAGAAGCTTACTAACCAATTGGTCGAACAACAAAGGCGAGCAAGGAATAAAAGATTACTGGCGCGAGAAAAATGCCATTAGTTTAGATGGAAAAGAAACGGGTATAGTTTAGATAACTTACCTACTCAAGATTACCCAATACAACACTTACCTTATCTACATTTCCATTCATTGGTGGATTGTGTTTGGTTACTTTTACTTGCACCCCTTCAATTGTATTAAAGTCAGCATTTAGCTGGTCTATGATACGCTGACCCACGTGTTCAATTAATTTGGAGCGAATTGCCATTTGCTTTTTTACAATCTCATACACATCCACATAGTCGATGGTATCATCTAGATTATCATTTTGGGCTGCTTTTTCAAAGGCTGTTTTTATGGTAACATCAACCGTATAATTAGCACCAATTAAACCTTCTTCAGGCAAACAACCATGATACGCATATAACCGAATACCTTCAATAACTATTGTTCCCATTTTAATCTTGCATCATGCCTCCACCTCCTGACGAATGGTGGTGCGCTTTTTTATCAGTTTTACCAAAAGTCCATGTTGCTCTAAACTTCAAGTATCTAGATTCTCTTCGTCTAATTAAAAACTGTTCAAAATCTTCTGTGGAATAAACTGTACCACGCTGCTTCGTATCTAACACATCGCTTAAGGTTAAAACGAAAGTAAACTTCTTGATTTTTTTACTCAAGGAAATATCAAAGAAAAACAAATCTGTTTTATTACCCTGAGGAACTGGTTTAGGTGCATCGTACAATCCATTTACTTGAACAGCAAACTTCTTTGGCAATTTATATGATATCATAAACTTGCTTTTTAAACTAAAGCCCTCGTTTTGTAATAGTTCATTATTCTCATCAATAAAGTTAACAAACAGGTAAAACGGCGTTGCTGTTATTGATGCCACTAATTTTTTTGAAAAGGTAATTCGAGCTATATTCTCCCATCCAATTGTGTAACTGGTTCCTCCATTTTGAAATGTGTTCACCAATACGTTCGGGTCATTTTCACTTGGAAATGCGCCGTACAGTATCGCATTTTCTGTTATTTGACCATATACTGACGATAGCAAGTTTATTTTTTCGGTTATGTAATTGTAATTGAACTCCGCTTTGTTAACAAACTCAGGTTGCAATGCAGGATTACCAATACGATAGTTATACCTGTCAGCAAAAAATACAATTGGCAACAAATAATAAAATCGTGGCCTGTTTAACTTTCTACTAAAATTAGCTTGTATCTCTACTTTATCATTTACCGATTTGCTAAAATATACAGCAGGAAAGAGGGAATTAAATATACCTTGTAAATTTTCTGGATATGTATAACTAAAGTCCTCTCCTCCTTCTTTTAAATCAACCCCATTATAACTTATGTGCTCAAACCTTAAACCGGCTTGCATCTTTATGTGCTTTAACTTAGTAGCGTAATTAATGTATGCAGCATTTATTGCCTCTTTTATTTGGTAGTTATTAGATAATATTGAGTCGTATTCAAAATCACTTAGTACGGCAGAATAGTTCGTCGTATAATTATTTCTAATCCTGTCTCCATAGCTCGATTTAATACCTAGCTCTAAAGTAGTACTATCATTAATTGGGTTGGTAAAATCGAGTTGAAATACGCCTTTGTTTGAAGTACCATCAGCCACATTTTTTTGAATATCATTCTCTATTATTGAGGTACTGGTTTCGGTACTAATTGTATTAAACGTGTACGCTCCTTTAGAAGGGCCTGCACTAAAGTAAGTTGTTACATTAATTTCTTTGTTGGGCTTGTCAAAGGTTTTACGATAATCTAAACGTGTTACATAATGTTCAAATTCGTTTTTATTATCATTATTACGAGTACCTGATGAGTATTGATTACCACTTGCATCATACGTAAAAAACGTTTGATCATCGATTAGATGATAAGTGCCGTTTACATAAGTTCCGCCCAGAGTAAATGAATTGTACTGATTTAGATCCACTCCAACAGCTACTCTTCCGATATGCATATAACGTCTAAAATCCGTTAAGCTGTTTTGATCTAGCTTGTAAATTGGTACAGGATTGGTAAGGTTTTCACGTGTTGTTTTTCCTTTATTGTCGTTGGTTTCAGAAGTATAGTTATAGGACGCGGTAAGGTTAAATGGCTTTTTCTTAACATTAAAGTTAAAGGATGGCATGTATCGCTCATTAGTACCGATACCCATTGACAATCTACCGTTGTATCCAGGCTTTGTATTTTTTTTCAATACCACATTTAAAATTCCCCCTGATGTATTGGCATCAAAGCGAGCGGATGGGTTTGTTATCACTTCAATCCGTTCAATTTGATCAGCAGGTATTTGCTCAATGGTCAATTCTGTTTGCCTACCGTTGATGTAAATTTGCACCTCTCCTTCTCTTAACGAAACCGTACCATCTGTATCAATCGTAACACTAGGAATATTTTTCACCGCATCTAAACCAGTACCACCATTTACGCTTAAATCCTTTTCAACATTGTATACTTTTCTATCAATAGACAAGGACATTTGAGACTTTTCAGCTACCACGGTTACCTCATTTAATTGCGACACATTTGCAAAAACAGGTATTGTTCCTAGGTTTATATTCTTGTTTGTAACATTGATAATAATGGCGGAGTCCTTATACCCTAAATAGCTTATTTTAGCTTTATAGTTACCATTTGAAACGTCTTCGAAGGAAAAAGCGCCATCCTGTTTTGTGAGTACACCAGCCACCAAACTATCTTGCGGCATTTGAAATAGAGTAACAGTTGCAAACTCCAAAGGAGCCTTTGTTATATCATCAACTAATACCCCTTTAACGGATACATTTTCTAGCACACGTTGTGCAGAAGATATAGTACAATTAAATAAAATGAATACCGTAAGGATTCTACAAAAAATCATGCTTTTGCTAGGCTGTTTTAGCATGCTTTTTAAGAAATGCTGTGATACGATTTGCCACTTTTTCTTTTCCCAGTAATTGAGCAATTTCAAACAAAGCAGGTCCACCGCCAACGCCCGTAATACTCACCCTAAACAATTGCATAACTTTCCCTGCACCTAAGCCTTGCTTTTCTGCGGTTTCCTTAAAAACTGCTTCCGCTTCTGCAACGTTAAAGGAGGTCATTGCACTAATTGCTTCAACTAAGGCTTCCAAACATTTTGCCGTTTCCTCGTTTAGCCTTTTTTTAATCACCTTTTCATCATACGCCGCAGGCTCTTGAAAAAAGTACGATCCAAACTCCCAAAATTCATTTGCAAAATGTGCTTTTTCTTTTACTAATCCGCATACCTGTTCAATGTAGTCCGATGAAGCATTAACCCCTTTTTCACTCAACTCTGAAGAAAACATTTCCGCCAAATCAGCGTTCGATTTGTTTCTTAAATACTGTTGATTAAACCATTTGGTTTTTTCAGGATCAAATTTAGCACCAGATTTATTTACACGTTCAAAGGAAAAGGCCTCCACTAATTCTTCCAAAGAAAAAATCTCTTGAGGAGTTCCAGGATTCCATCCCAACATAACGAGCATATTTACAAACGCATCCGGTAAAAATCCAGCTTCTCGGTAGCCCGGATAACTTTCTCCACTTCGTTCATCCGTCCAGTTAAGCGGGAACATAGGTGTACCCGATTTGTCTCTTTTAGAAAGTTTTCCGTTTCCGTCAGGCTTCAATATTAACGGCAAATGTGCAAATAGCGGCATATCCTCTTCCAAACCTAAATAACGGTATAATAATATATGTGTAGGTGCTGATGGCAACCACTCTTCTCCTCTTACCACATGAGAAATTTTCATTTCATAATCATCCACTACATGGGCTAAATGATAGGTTGGCATACCATCCGATTTTAATAAAACCTTATCATCTATTTGGTTAGAATTTACAACAACCCAACCCCGAATAACATCATGAAATCGAATTTCCTCGTTTCGAGGTACTTTTAAGCGAATTACGTAAGGAGCGCCTTGATCCATTAGCTTCTTCACTTCATCTTCCGAAAGGCTAATTGAATTACGCATATTTTGCCGAGAAACAGCATTGTACTGAGGCGCAGCTACTTTTGCAGCTTCCAATCGCTTTCTCATTTCGGTAAGTTCCTCACTTGTATCAAAGGCATAATACGCATGACCACTTGCTACTAACTGATCTGCATACTTTTGGTATATACCAGTAGCTTTCCGCTCACTCTGACGATATGGTGCATAGGGACCATCACCAAAACCTATACCCTCATTTGGTTCTATACCGCACCATTTTAGCGCTTCAACTATATACTCTTCAGCTCCATTAACAAAACGTGTTTGATCCGTATCTTCAATTCTCAATACAAAATCTCCTTTATGTTTTTGCGCAAACAAATAGCTAAACAATGCTGTACGAACACCCCCCATATGCAGTCCACCTGTTGGACTTGGGGCAAATCGCAATCTCACTTTTTTGTCTTGATTCTCCATCTAATAGTTCATTTAATTTGAGGCGCAAAGATAGTTTAAACGTTTTATATTTGCTTAACAACGTTAAGGTAAATTACTACATTTGCAAGCAATGCAGTCACAACAAATGCAATTCTTAAGTCCATCTAATTTTACCGATTACGAGCTAATTGACGTTGGCAATTTTGAAAAGCTAGAACGATTTGGAAAGTACATTACAATAAGGCCTGAACCCCAAGCGCTTTGGAATAAAAGTTTAAATGAGAAGGAATGGATGAGATTAGCGCATGTTAAATTTATACCCAAATCAAGTTCTACTGGCGATTGGAAAAAGCTAAAGGATATGCCTGATCAATGGCGAATTAGATATAACATAAATGGAAACAAACGTAATTGCATTTCTTTTCGATTAGGTTTAACTGGCTTTAAACATGTGGGGATATTTCCAGAGCAAGCATGTAACTGGGATTTTATTTTTACAAGTATTTCAAAACTTCGAAAGCAAACCAACACCAACACACCAAAGGTGTTAAACTTGTTTGCGTATACTGGCGGCGCTTCTTTAGCTGCGAAAGCTGCAGGCGCTGATGTAGTGCATGTAGATAGTATTAAACAGGTGGTTAGCTGGTCGAAAGAAAATATGGAACTATCTGATTTACGGGATATTCGTTGGGTAGTAGAAGATGCACTCAAGTTTGTAAAAAGAGAAGAAAAAAGAGGAAATAAGTACAATGGCATCATTCTTGATCCTCCTGCGTATGGACATGGACCAAAAGGGGAGAAATGGAAGATAGAAGACAATATATCCACAATGATGAAAAGTGTGTTAAACATATTGGACGAAAAGCATTTTCTTATTTTAAATGCCTACTCATTGGGGTTATCACCCCTGGTTATGCAAAACTTAATTCCTGAAACGGGAAATGGTAAGCTATCTTCAGGCGAATTATTTTTGCCTTCCTCAAAAGGTACTAATGTTTTACCACTAGGAGTTTTTGGAAGATATTGTAACTTTTAGCAAAATGTATTATATCATCAAGATTAACATTGGTTAATCTTATTAACATTAACCAATGATCAAAACCTATCATATTGTGACAATTAGCGGTTCAGGAGCATATTTAACGCACTTAATGTTGAAAACTTGAATATGATAAAATATGATAAAAGTCAGGAATGGCATATATTCGTTGCTCTGGGATTGTTGTGTGCACATCCCAACAAGTACTAAATAAAAAAATGATAAAGAAAACTATGAGAGGATTTATTCTAACAGTTGGTTTATTGATTGGCTTTTCTACAATGTCGTATTCTCAATCGGGCGCAGAAAAAGATACAGGTGAAAAGAAAAAGAAAGAGAGAGGAGAAAGTAGAAGTGGAGCGAGAAAACCTCGTAAGCAAATGCAACATTTTGGCAAAAAGAAAGTAGACCCAAATATTAGAAGTAATGGTACGTCTTATAGAATGCAAAGAAGAAAAGAAGCTTTAGAAGCTGAAGGCAATGGTTATGGCGAAACTAAACGTTATAAGCAGTAAACAAGATAATTGATATATAAAAAAGCCGCTTGAAGATTTTCAAGCGGCTTTTTTATTAGTAACACCATTACTTTATTCGCAGAGCGTAGTAAAGTCTTAAACGGTCATAATTTCTTTTTCTTTTACTTCCAAATGTTGGTCACATTTAGCTACGTATTCGTCGGTGATTTTCTGAACTTTTCCTTCCGCTCCTTTTACTTCATCTTCAGGCAAGCCATTTTTTTGCAACTTTTTCAACTCCTCATTCGCCTCTTTTCGCCCAGATCTTATACTAACTTTCGCATGTTCCACTTCCGCCTTTGCCTTTTTTACCAGATCTCTTCTTCGTTCTTCCGTTAAGGCAGGTATTAATATCCGTATTAACTCACCATCATTTTGTGGATTCAGCCCAATATTAGCAGCCATAATCGCTTTCTCGATTGGCTCCAGCATTGTTTTTTCCCAAGGTTGCACCACTAAAGTACGCGCATCTGCAGTATTAATGTTAGCCACTTGGCTCATTGGGGTATTGGTTCCATAATAATCAACCAAAATTGATTCTAAAATGGAAGGGTGCGCCTTTCCAGCTCTAATTTTAAGTGTTTCTACTTCAAGATGAGCAATTGCCTTATCCATTTGCTCCTTTGCATTATCAAAAATAAATTGAATCTCTTCGTTCATAGGTGATGCAATTAAAGTTCAACTAAGGTACCTATTTGATTTCCTTCTACAATACCTTTTAAATTACCTTGTTTGTTCATGTCAAATATTATAATTGGCAATTTATTTTCTTTACAAAGTGTAAATGCAGTCATATCCATTACCTCCAAGCCTTTTTCATACACCTCAGCGAATGATATTTTGTCATACTTTGTAGCAGTCGTATCCTTTTCTGGGTCTGCTGTATAAATGCCATCAACCCGAGTCCCTTTCAGCACTACATCCGACTCGATTTCAATTGCACGTAATACCGCAGCAGTATCAGTAGTAAAATAAGGGTTTCCTGTACCTGCACCAAAAATAACTACTCGTTGTTTTTCTAAATGCCTAACCGCTTTTCTTCTAATAAAAGGTTCAGCAATCTCCTCCATTTTAATCGCAGATTGTAGTCTAGTTTCTACTCCATGCTTCTCCAACGCAGATTGCAAAGCCATTGAATTTATCATGGTTGCTAACATTCCCATATAATCTCCATGTACGCGATCCATCCCTCCTTCTTCTGCTTGTATACCTCTAAATATATTTCCACCACCAATTACCACTGCAACCTGAGCTCCTAATTCATATATATCCTTTATTTGTGATGCATACTCGTCTAATCTCTCATGGTCGATCCCAAACTGCTTTTTACCCATTAGGGCTTCTCCACTCAACTTCAATAAAACGCGTTTGTATTTCATATAAATTATATTGTGCCTTTAAAATTATAGTTTTTTACACTTATTTTTTAAGCTTAAGCAAAAAAAATCCCGATTTAAAAAATCGGGATTTGAAATAACTCATTCTTTAAAGCGCTATTCGCTTAAAGTCTGTAACTGTTAAGCCTTTTTCCGTCTCGGACAGATACTGAGAAATTGTTTTCTTGTTATCCTTAACAAATGCCTGATTTAATAAGGTAGATTCTTTGTAGAACTTATTAAGTTTACCCATGGCAATTTTTTCTAGCATTTCTTCTGGCTTCCCTTCTTCTCGTGCTTGATTTTTGCCAACCTCTATTTCTCTTTCAATGGTTTCTTTATCAACACCATCTTTATCAACTGCTACAGGAGCCATCGCTGCAACTTGCATAGCAACATCTTTAGCAACCTCATCACTAACAGATGCCGAACTGAACGCAACAATATCCGCTAGTTTGTTTCCAGGATGATTGTATGCAAAAACCCTCGAACCAGCTAGTGATTCAAACTTACTTAATTCAATTTTTTCTCCTATTACACCTGTTTGTTCTAATAACTTTTCGGTAATGCTCAAGGTATCATCTGTCTCTTATACACATCTCCGAGCCCACGAGACCCGGAA